>NZ_JBXAFF010000023.1:0-50853 GCF_058792815.1 Microbacterium sp. MPR-TSA4 | reverse complement strand
CCGCCCGCCCGCCCCGCCGCCGCGAGAAACCACTCGCACAGCGAGAAACACCCCGCGCAGCGGTTTCTCGATGCGCAAGGTGTGTCTCGCGACGGATGCGGCGGCGCAGCTCGCGACGGATGCCGCGGCGCAACGCGATGCAACGTTGCGGTGCGTAGCGTCAGCGCATCCGAACGCGGCGAGGGATGCCGCGGACCATGCACTGTCGAAGGAGACATCATGACCATCGTCGAAGAGGGCGTCTCGAGCGTCTACGCCGCTCCGGGCCAGCGCGGCGCGATCGCCGAGTACCGTCCGCGGTACGGGCACTACATCGGCGGCGAGTTCGTCGAGCCCATCAAGGGCCAGTACTTCGAGAACATCACGCCGGTTACCGGCAAGCCGTTCACCGAGGTCGGGCGCGGCACCGCGGAAGACATCGACCGCGCCGTCGACGTCGCGTGGAAGGCGTTCGAGTCGTGGAAGAAGACGACGCCCGCCGACCGCGCGAACATCCTCAACAAGATCGCCGACCGCATCGAGGCGAACCTCGAGAAGATCGCCGTCGCCGAGACGTGGGAGAACGGCAAGCCGGTGCGCGAGACGCTGGCCGCCGACATCCCGCTGGCGATCGACCACTTCCGCTACTTCGCCGGCGTCCTGCGCGCCCAGGAGGGCACGCTCAGCCAGATCGACGAGGACACCGTCGCGTACCACTTCCACGAGCCGCTGGGTGTGGTGGGCCAGATCATCCCGTGGAACTTCCCGCTGCTGATGGCCACGTGGAAGCTCGCCCCCGCGCTCGCCGCCGGCAACTGCGTCGTCCTCAAGCCGGCCGAGCAGACCCCGGCATCCATCCTGTTCCTCTTCGACATCATCGGCGACCTGCTGCCGGCGGGCGTCGTGAACATCGTCAACGGTTTCGGCATCGAGGCCGGCGCACCGCTCGCGCAGCACAAGCGCATCCGCAAGGTCGCCTTCACGGGTGAGACCACCACGGGCCGGCTCATCATGCAGTACGCGTCGCAGAACCTCATCCCGGTCACCCTGGAGCTCGGCGGCAAGAGCGCGAACATCTTCTTCGAGGACGTCGCGCGTCAGCGGGACGCCTACTACGACAAGGCGCTGGAGGGCTTCACGTTCTTCGCGCTCAACCAGGGCGAGGTGTGCACGTGCCCGTCGCGCGCGCTCATCCAGCGTTCGATCTACGACCAGTTCCTCGGCGACGGCCTGGAGCGCGTCGGCAAGATCATCCAGGGAAACCCGCTGGATCCGGCCACCATGATCGGCGCGCAGGCCTCCAACGATCAGCTCGAGAAGATCCTCAGCTACATCGAGATCGGCAAGGCGGAGGGCGCGAAGCTCCTCGCCGGCGGCGAGCGGGTGGACCTCGGCGGCGAGCTCAGCGGGGGCTATTACGTGGCGCCGACGGTGTTCGAGGGCCAGAACAGCATGCGCATCTTCCAGGAGGAGATCTTCGGCCCCGTCGTCTCGGTGACCAGCTTCGACGGGTTCGACGACGCCATCCACACCGCCAACGACACCCTCTACGGCCTGGGTGCGGGCGTGTGGAGCCGCTCGGCCGACACGATGTACCGCGCCGGGCGCGGCATCGAGGCGGGTCGCGTCTGGACGAACACCTACCACCAGTACCCGGCGCACGCCGCGTTCGGCGGGTACAAGCAGTCGGGCATCGGTCGCGAGAACCACCTCAAGATGCTCGATCACTACCAGCAGACCAAGAACCTGCTGGTGTCCTACGCCGAAGGAGCGATGGGCTTCTTCTGAGCCGCGTCGCCGAAGACGATCCGGCGCACGGGACGCACGCGCGTCTCGGGCGCCGGATCATCTCCGGAGGGAAAGGTCGAGCGATGACCACCACTGTCAGTCGCGTCGCGGTCACGGATGCCGCGGCGGCACTGCTGCGCCGGCTGACGGCGCAGCACGGGAAGCTCATGTTCCACCAGTCCGGCGGATGCTGCGACGGCAGTGCACCGATGTGCTACCCCGTCGGCATGTTCCTGACGGGGCCGTCGGACATCAGGCTCGGCGACCTCGACGTGGGACTGGACGATCCGATCGAGGTGTTCATGTCCGAGGCGCAGTTCGCGTACTGGAAGTACACGCACCTCACGATCGACGTCGTCCCGGGCCGCGGGGCCGGCTTCAGCGTCGAGGGTCCGACGGGGATGCGCTTCCTCATCCGCTCGCGGATGCTGGACGACGCCGAGCTCGACCACTTCGGACTGCGCTGACGGCGGCATCCCCGCGGCCTCGCCGGTCAGGCGCGGTCGTGCAGCGTGATGCGGTAACCGTCCGGGTCGACGAACGTGAAGGTGCGGCCGAACGGGCCGTCGATCGGCGCCGCGACGATCTCGTGGCCGGCGGCGACCAGGGCGTCGTGGATCTGCTGCACGTCGGTCGCGTGCAGCCAGAGGGCGATGCCCGCCCCCGGCGGGGTGGCGGCATCCCGGACGGCGTCATCGACGATGTCGCGCACGGCGAACGCGATCGGCGCCGTCGTGAACACGACGGCGTGCGGGGGTCCGGCCGGTGAGCGCACGAGGCCGAGGAAGCTCTCGTAGAACGCCTGGGATGCGGCGAGGTCGCGAACCTGCAGGGAAATGAAGTCGGGGCCGGTGGCGGGCATGGGATCGTCCTCTCGTGTGTCAGTTATCTGACATGCAACTGTATGTCAGGATACTGACATGAGTCAACGCCTTCCCGCCATCGATCTGCCGACTTCCGTCGGCTATCGCCTCAAAGAGGCGGCCAGCGCCCTCCGGGCCGCGATGGAGGACGTTCTGCGACCGCTCGGGATGAACGTCACCCACTACGCGTGCCTCGAGCTGCTGGCACAGCGCCCCGGCCTGTCGAACTCTGATCTGGCCCGCGGCACCTTCGTCACCCGCCAGACGATGAACGTGCTGCTGCAGAAGCTCGAGCGCGACGGTGAGATCTCGCGGCCCGACACCCCCGTCAGCGGGAAGGTGCTCCCCGCGACGATCACCGATCGCGGCCGCACCGCGCTGGCCGCCGCCAGCACCGCCGTGCGCTCGGTGGAGGAGCGCATGCTGGACGGCCTCGACGCGGAGGACCGCGATGAGGCGCTGCGCCTGCTCGCGGCGATGATCCGTTCGCTGCGCGGCTAGAGCCAGCCGTTCTCGTCGGCGATCCGCACGGCATCGGCGCGGTTGCGGGCCCCCGTCTTGCCGATCGCGCTGGAGAGGTGATTGCGGACGGTGCCCTCGCTCAGGTGCAGCATCTGCGCGATGTCGGCGATCGAGCCGCCGGTACGCGCGACGGAGAGCACGTCGGTCTCTCGGCTCGTGAGCGGCGACTCCCCCTGCGCGAGCGAGTCGGCGGCGAGGGCCGGGTCGACCACCCGCAGCCCCTGCGACACGCGGCGCACGGCGTCGGCGAGCTGTGCGGCCGGTGTGTCCTTGACCACGAAGCCGGCCGCTCCCGCCCGCATCGCGCGCGTCAGGTACCCCGGTCGCCCGAAGGTGGTCACGATGAGCGCCCGGCACGCGGGTCGTGCGCTGCGCAGCGCGGATGCCGCCGCGATCCCGTCCATCCCGGGCATCTCGATGTCCAGCAGCGCGACATCGGCGGCCGTGCGCACCGCGGCATCCACCACCTCGTCGCCGCGCCCCACCTCGGCGACCACCTCGATGTCGGGCTCGAGCCCGAGCAGGGCGGAGAGCGCGCCGCGCACGAGCGCCTGGTCATCGGCGATGAGCAGCCGGATCACAGCGTCACCCGCAGGAGGAACCCGCCGAGGTCGCTGCGTCCGAGCGTGAGGCGTCCGCCGGCGGCCTCCACCCGTTCGCGCAGGCCGATCAGCCCGGTGCCGGCGGCGGTCGCTGCGGATGCCGGGCCCACCCCGTCGTCCTCGATGCTGACGCTGCGCGCGCTCAGGCGCACGCGGCACCGCGACGCCTGCGCATGGCGGATCACGTTGGTCACACCTTCGCGCACGATCCAGCCGGCCAGTTCGCGGCGCTCGGCAGGGACGTTCTCGGTGGCGGTGGGCAGCTCGGCCGCGATGCCCGCGGCATCCAGCGCCGCCCGCGCAGCGGCGAGCTCGCCCGCGACGCTGACCCCGCGGTAGCCGGCGACGGTGGTGCGCACATCGGCGAGAGCCCCGCGGGCGAGGGCCTCGACTTCGCCGATCTCCCCCCGTGCCCGTGCCGGATCGACCTCGATCAGGCGTCCGGCGAGCTCGGATTTCACCGTGATGACCGTGAGCGAGTGGCCGAGGATGTCGTGCAGGTCGCGCGCGACGCGGCTGCGTTCGCGTTCCACGGCCATCTCCGCCATCTGGTCGCGGGTCGCCCGGAGGGCGTTCATGGCCGCGATGTTGCGTCCGAACGCGGCCATCATCGCGGAGACCGAGACGATGATCGCGGGCAGGAACAGCACGCCCTCGGTCCAGCCGTCGGAGATCACCCCGACGACCAGGGATGCCGCTCCGAGCGCGAGCAGCAGCAGCCAGGTCGTGCGCAGCCGGACCACGGCCATGCCGATCGCGACGCCCACGTAACTCCAGACGCCGCGGACGTCCCACCCGATCCAGGGGAACAGGCTGAAGGAGAGCACGAACAGCCAGGCCGCCGGAAGCAGCCGAAGGCGCAGGGGCAGAAGGCGCGAGACGGGGACGGCGATCAGGAAGGATGCCGCGAAGCACACCAGCAGGGCGATCACGACGGCGCTCGACACCGCGGTGTCGGCCGCCGCGACGGCCTCGGTGGCCACGATGAACAACCAGATGAGCGAGATCGACGCGCCGACGTACCAGCCGCGGGCGGCGCGGGCGGTCAGGATCTCACGGGGTGTCGGTGCGGTCGACGAGGCGGGGACCGGGGGAACGTCCCACCCGGTCCCGTCGAGATCGTCTCGCGTCGCGCTCACGGACTTCACTGTAGGGCGCGCCTCTCACACGCGCTTCGTGTCGCGCCGGAACGCCCAGGTCGTCCCCGCGACGAACACGACCAGCCACACCAAGGCGTTGATGAGCCACATCGCGTCGAAGCCCTCCCCGGTCAGAGGCGAGCGGGCGAGCTCTCCGATGCCGTACACCGGTGTGAACTTCGCGATCGTCTGCATGAAGTCGGGCATGCTGCTCAGCGGGTAGAACAGGCCTCCGAGGAACGACAGGAAGACGACGATGAGGCTCGTCACCTGGGCGGCGTTCTCGCTCGGCATGAGGTAGCCGACGAAGAGGCCGAGCGTCGTGAACACGGCGCTCGCGAGCACCCAGCCCACCAGGCCCGTGCCGATCCACTGCCCGGCGCTGAGCTGGATGCCGCTGATCGCGCCGGCCGCGTAGGTCGCGACCACGGCGAGCAGCCCCAGCACCATGCCCGCGATCATCTTGATGATGATGTTGACGAGCGGGTTCAGCGGGGTGAGGCGCAGCTGGCGGCTCCACCCCTGCGTGCGCTCGAGCGCGACGGCGGCGCCCGTCTGGGTGGCCGACATCATGGCGCCGTACATCGCCATCGACACCATGATGTAGGCCGCGACGGAGACACCGCCGTCGGCGACGGGCGTCGCCGTCAGCTGTTCGTCGCGCAGCCGCAGGCCGATGATGACGTACATCACGACGGGGAACGCGATCGTGAAGAAGAGCGTCCGGCGATTGCGCAGGCGGCGCTTCAGCTCGATGCCCAGATAGGTCAGGTTGAAGCCGCCGAGCGGCGGCACCCGCCGGTCGAGGGTGACGCGATCGGTCGACAGCGCGGTCGGCGCGGTGGATGCGGTGCTCATGCGGGGGCTCCTTCGGAGGTGAGCGCGAGGAAGACGCTCTCGAGGTTCTGGGACGTGATCTCGATGTCGCGGGCCGCCGTCTCGGTGAGGAGGTGGCGGGCGACGGCATCCGAGTCCTTCGTGTGGATGCTGATGCGGTCGCCGGCGAACTCGACGTCGTCGACGGCGGGAAGGGCGGCGAGGCGCGCCGGGTCGGCGCCCGGCAGGGTGGCACGCACGATGCGTCCCGACACGAGGTTCTTGATCTCGGCGGTGGAGCCGTCGGCCACGATGCGGCCGCGGCTCATGAGCACGATGCGGTCGGCGTACTCGTCGGCCTCGTCGAGGTAGTGGGTCGCGAACAGCACCGTGCGGCCACGGGCGGCGTCGGAGCGGATCGCGCTCCAGAACGCGCGACGCCCCTCGACATCCATGCCGGTGGTCGGCTCGTCGAGGATCAGCAGTCCGGGGTCGCTGAGCAGCGCCATGGCGAAGCGCAGCCGCTGCTGCTGGCCGCCCGAGCACAGGCCGACCCGTCGACTCCCGAGCTCACTGATGCCCGCGCGCTGCATGACCTCCTCGATCGGACGCGTGTCGGCGAACAGGCTCGCCGTGAGAGCGAGCGTCTCGCGCACCGTGATGTCCTTCAGCAGGCCGCCGGTCTGCAGCACCGCCGACACCAGTCCGTGCGAGATCGCCGCCCGCGGGCTCTCACCGAACACCCGCACCGCGCCGCCGTCGGGGTCGGAGAGCCCCAGCAGCATGTCGATCGTCGTCGTCTTTCCCGCGCCGTTCGGGCCCAGGAAGGCGACGATCTCCCCCGGGCGCACTCGCAGATCGACGCTCTCCACCGCTCGGACGCTGCCGAAGCTCTTGCGCAGGCCCGCGGCATCCACCGCGAGCACTCCCTCGTTCTGATCCATGTCTCCGACTCTGCCGCGGCCCGGCGTGACCTGCCGCACACGGGCGTCACGACCGCGCCATGACATTCGTCACGGCAGGAATCTCGCCGAACCGCGTCACAGATCGGTGGTTTCGGACTCTCACTTACGGGAGGAGAGGAGTCGGGATGGTCCAGCCGGGAGGGGGAGCGCTGCGGCGCGCCGCCATCGTCGATGCGTCGAGCGCGCGCCGCGGGCGTGCTCGCGAGCTGCTGACGCGGCGTCTCGGCATGAGCGTCGTGGACGAGTCGGCCTCGCTGCACGACCTCGCGATGCGGCTGCGGGGCACCGACCGGGCCGGGCGGGCTCAGATGATCCTGCTCGTCTCGGCGTCGCTGGCCGACGGACCGGAACTCGAAGCGCTCGCCGCCTGTCGCGCCGCCGGGCTGCGCGTGGTCGCCCTGGTGCCGGGCGCGGGCGATCGCACGATGTGCGTGCTGAGGGATGCCGGGGTGGACGGCATCGTGTCCTCTCTCGAATCTGAGCGGGTCGTGCTCGCCGTCATCGACGCCGTGCGCCGCCGCGCACGCGCCTGGTCCCCCCGCGCACGCGCGGTTCTCGCGGCGCTGCCCGTGCGGCCCGCGCTGAGTCCCCAGGAGGAGCGGCTCGTCGTGCTCTACGGCGCCGGCCACACGATCGGCGAGGTCGCCGAACGCATCGGCGTGCGGGAGGACACCGCCCGCAAGTACCTCAATCGCGTCAAGGCGAAGTACGCGGCGGTGGGTCGCCCGGTGCACACGAAGGTCGAGATCGCGCGGGTCGCGCGCGCCGACGGGCTGCTCACCGGGACGGACGGCGACCGCGGCGTCTCGTGACGGAACGGCGATCCACGATCGCTGGTCCCGGGTTTCATTCTCGTTACAAAAAACGCGATGACGGGGTGAATTCCGGATGCCGGGGTCAAGATAGCGGTCTGGACTCCGCCTCCCCGGCGGGGTCGACCGACACACAGCAGAGGTAGTTCATATGGCACTGCACTTCACTTCCCCGGGGACTGGTCGAGGCCGCATCGGCCTGGCCGCCGGGGCACTCGCCGTCTCCGCGCTCCTGCTCGCCGGCTGCGCCGGCGGCGGCTCGACCGGTGGCTCGACCGACGGCGCCGCCGGAGGCCCCGTCATCGTCGGCACCACCGACAAGGTGACCACCCTCGACCCGGCCGGCTCGTACGACAACGGCTCGCTCGCCGTGCAGACGCAGGTCTTCCCGTATCTCGTGAACACGGACTACAACTCGACCGAGGTCGTGCCCGACCTCGCGGAGTCGGCCGAGTTCACCGCCCCCAACGAGTACACCGTCACGCTCCCGGCCGGTCTGAAGTGGGCCAACGGCCACGACCTCACCTCCTCGGACGTGAAGTTCTCCTTCGACCGCAACCTGAAGATCGCCGACCCGAACGGGGCGTCGAGCCTGCTCTACAACCTCGACAGCGTCGAGACCCCCGACGCCACGACGGTGGTCTTCAAGCTCAAGACCGACAACGACCAGGTCTTCCCCTTCATCCTCACCTCGTTCCCCGGCGCGATCGTCGACGAGGAGGTGTTCTCGGCCGACGCGATCACGCCCGACCAGGACATCGTCTCGGCCGACGCCTTCGGCGGGCCCTACTCGATCACGAAGTGGGACTTCAACAAGACCGTCGAGTTCACCCCGAACGCCAACTACAAGGGACTGCTGCCCGCCGCGACCAACTCGGGCGTCATCCTGAGCTACTTCGCCGAGTCGTCGAACCTGAAGCTCGCCGTGCAGCAGGGTGACGTCGACGTGGCCTACCGCAGCCTGTCGGCCACCGACGTGTCCGACCTGTCGGGCAACGACAAGGTCAAGGTCGTCGAGGGCCCCGGCGGCGAGATCCGCTACATCGTGTTCAACTTCAACACGCAGCCGTTCGGCGCCACGACCGCCGAGGCCGACCCGGCCAAGGCGCTCGCCGTCCGCCAGGCGGTGGCCGACCTCATCGACCGCGAGACCATCTCGGAGCAGGTCTACAAGGGCACGTACACCCCGCTGTACTCCTACGTCCCGGCCGGCTTCGCGGGTGCGACGGATGCGCTGAAGGGCCTGTACGGCGACGGCAACGGTGGTCCGGACGCCGACAAGGCGAAGGCGACGCTCGCCGCGGCCGGCATCACGACGCCCGTCACCCTGAGCCTGCAGTACAGCCCGGACCACTACGGCCCCTCCTCGGGTGACGAGTACGCGCTGGTCAAGCAGCAGCTCGAGAAGGACGGTCTCTTCACGGTCAACCTGCAGTCGACCGAGTGGGTGCAGTACTCCAAGGACCGCACCGCCGACGTCTACCCCGCCTACCAGCTGGGCTGGTTCCCGGACTACTCCGACGCCGACAACTACCTGACGCCGTTCTTCCTCGAGAAGAACTTCCTGGGCAACCACTACGTCAACCAGGAGGTCAATGACCTGATCCTCAAGCAGGCCGTGGAGCCGGATGCCGCCACGCGCACGTCCGACATCGAGAAGATCCAGGAGCTCGTCGCGAAGGATCTGTCCACCGTCCCGCTGCTGCAGGGCGCCCAGGTCGCGGTCACCGGTGCGGACGTGAAGGGAGTGACGCTCGACGCGTCGTTCAAGCTCCGGTTCGCGCCGATCACGAAGTAACCGCCGCGGGCGTTTCGACTCGTCGCTGCGCTCCTCGCTCGACGACCGGGGGATCACACCCCCGGTCGTTGAGCGAGCGCAGCGAGTCGAAACGCCCATCATCCGTAGAGTAGGCATCCATGACCAGCAACGTCGCGGCATCCTCCATCGCCGAGCCGCCACCCGCGCTCGAGGTGACGAAGAGTCGTTCGGGGTCGACGCTGGGCCGGTACATCCTCATCCGGTTCCTGCTGATCTTCCCGACCGTGCTCATCCTGGTGACGCTGGTCTTCTTCCTCATCCGCCTGACGGGCGACCCGATCACGGCGGCGCTGGGCGGACGGCTGCCGGCCGACCAGCTGGCCGAGCGCATCCACGAGGCGGGCTACGACCGCCCGATCTTCGTGCAGTACGTCGAGTACCTCGGGCGCATCCTCACCTTCGACTTCGGCACGACCATCACCGACAACCAGCCGGTCGTGCAGGTCATCGTCACGTACGGCACCGCGACCCTCGAGCTCGTGCTGTACTCGCTCGTGGTGGCCTTCCTCGTCGGCATCCCGCTGGGCCTCGTCGCCGCGGCGCTGCGCGACCGCTGGCCCGACGCGCTGCTGCGCGTGAGCGCCATCCTCTTCTATGCCACGCCGGTGTTCTTCGCGGGCCTCGTCGCCAAGCTGATCTTCGGTGTCTGGCTGGGCTGGCTGCCCGTCTCGGGCCGGGCAAGCGTGCGCACCGAGCTGGCCATCGGCCGCAACGGTGGGACCGGCATCTACCTCATCGACGCGATCGCGACCGGGAACCCCGCCTACATCCAGGACGTGCTGTTGCACGCGGTGCTGCCCGCGCTCACCCTGGGCCTGCTGACGGCGGGCATCTTCCTGCGCCTGGTGCGCACGAATGTCATCGGCACGTTCAACATGCCGTACATCGACGCCGCCCGCTCCCGCGGCGTCCGCGAGGGCCGTCTGGTCCGCACGCACGCGTACAAGCCGGCCCTGATCCCGATCATCACGGTGATCGGTCTGCAGATCGCCCTCATGCTCGGCGGTGCGGTGCTCACCGAGACGACCTTCGAGTGGAAGGGGCTGGGCTTCCAGCTGGCCGCGTACCTGGCATCCCGCGACTTCGTCGCCGTGCAGGGCATCGTCGCCATGATCGCGATCATCGTCGCGCTCACGAACTTCGCCGTCGACATCATCGCCGCGTTCATCGACCCGCGGGTCCGGTACTGAAGAGGGATGCGGACATGACCAAGCCCCGCCTCATCGACCGGATGCCGGTCGTCCATCAACTCCGCCAGAGCGTGGGCCTCCAGCGCGGCATGCTCGTCGCCGGTCTCGTGCTCACCGGCATCTTCGTGCTCTGCGCGATCCTCGCCCCCCTCATCGCGCCCTACGGGTTCGCGCAGCTGAGTGGCCCCGACGGCAACTTCGGGGCGCAGCAGCCGCCCAGCGCGGAGCATCTGCTCGGCACCACCGTCGGTGGGTACGACGTGCTCTCCCGCGTGATCTGGGGCGCCCAGACGGCGCTCTACGTCGTCATCGTGGCGATCGTGCTCTCGGTGTTCATCGGCATCCTGCTCGGCCTCGTCTCCGGCTACCTCGGCGGCTGGGTCGATCGCACCCTCGTCGTCGTGGCGGATGCGATCTACGCCTTCCCGACCCTGCTGCTCGCGATCGTGGTCGCGATCGCCATCAGCGGCGGGCAGTCGGGGCTGTGGCCCGGCATCCTCGCCGCCGCGGCATCCATCACCGTCGTCTTCATCCCGCAGTACTTCCGCGTCGTGCGCGCCGAGGTCGTGCGCATCAAGGCGGAGGCGTTCGTCGAGTCGGCCAAGGTGATCGGCGCCTCCACGCCGCGCATCATGTTCCGCCACGTGCTGCGCAACGCCACCCGGACGCTGCCGCTCATCGTGACGCTCAACGCGTCGGAGGCGATCTCGACCCTCGCCGCCCTCGGCTTCCTCGGTTTCGGCATCGAGCCGACGGCCGCCGCCGAGTGGGGCTACGACCTCAACAAGTCGATCAGCGACGTGGCCGCCGGCATCTGGTGGACCGCGATCCCGCCGGGCGTCGCGATCGTGCTGACGGTGCTGGGCATCACCCTCATCGGCGAGAGCCTGAACGACCTGGCCGACCCGCGCCTGCGGGCCCGCCGCCGCGCGAAGGCGCAGACGCCGGCCGACGCCGTCGCCGCCACGCGGCCGGCCTCGCGCGAGTTCATGGGAGAGGTGGAGTGATGGCCACGGCATCCTCCGACGCGTCCGCCGTCGACATCCGCGGGCTCGACGTCACATTCGCGACCGACGGCGGCGACGTCCACGCCGTCCGCGGCGTGAGTCTCGACGTGCGGCCCGGCGAGGTGCTCGCGATCGTGGGCGAGTCGGGCAGCGGCAAGACCGTCACGGCGCGCACGATCCTGGGACTCCTGCCCGAGACGGCGCTGACGCAGGGCGCGGTCGTGCTCGACGGCACCGACGTGGTGGGGCTCGATCGCGAGTCGCTGCGGCGCCTGCGCGGGACCACGGCCGCGATGATCTTCCAGGAGCCGTCGACGGCGCTCAATCCGGTGTTCACCGTCGGCTGGCAGCTCGCGGAGGGCCTGCGGGCGCACGGGAAGTACACGAAGAAGCAGGCCCGTGCCCGCGCCATCGAGATGCTGGGCCGCGTCGGCATCCCCGATCCCGAACGACGCGTCGACGACTATCCCCACCAGTTCTCGGGCGGTCAGAAGCAGCGCATCGTCATCGCGACGGCGCTCGCGCTCGACCCGACCGTGATCATCGCCGACGAGCCGACGACCGCGCTCGACGTGACCGTGCAGGCGGAGATCCTCGATCTGCTGCGTCGGCTGCGCGACGAGGACGGCACGGCGATCGTGCTCATCACCCACAACATGGGCGTCGTCGCCGATCTCGCCGATCGCGTCGCGGTCATGCTCAACGGCGAGGTCGTCGAGACCGCCCCGGTCGCCGAGCTGTTCGCCGCGCCCCGCGACGCGTACACCCGGCGTCTGCTGGCGGCCGTGCCGCGACTGGAGATCGTCGATCGTCAGCCGCCGGCGGGTGCCGCGGAGGCGGTGCCGGTGGTCGCGGCCGAGGATCTCGTCATCGAGTACGCCGGACGCCTGCGCCGCGCCGGCTTCCGCGCGGTCGACCGGGTGAGCTTCACGATCGCGCCCGGCGAGGTCGTGGGACTGGTGGGCGAGAGCGGATCGGGCAAGACCACCATCGGTCGGGCGATCGCGGGGCTCACGCCCGTGACCGGGGGGTCGCTGCGGGTGCTCGATGTGGAGATGAACGGCGTGAAGGAGCGCACGTTCCGTCGCCACCGCAAGGACCTCGGCTTCGTCTTCCAAGACCCGGCGACGAGCTTCAACCCGCTGCTGACGATCGCGCAGAACGTCGCCGAGCCGCTCATCGTGCACGGCGGTGCGCGGGATGCGGCCGATGCGCGCGACCGCGTCGACGAGCTGCTGGAGGCCGTGCAGCTTCCCAAGGCGTTCGGCGACCGCTTCCCGCACGAGCTGTCGGGCGGCCAGCGCCAGCGGGCGTCGCTCGCGCGCGGTCTCGCCCTCGACCCGAAGCTGCTCATCGCCGATGAGCCGACCAGTGCGCTCGACGTGTCGGTGCAGGCGCGTGTGCTCGAGCTGTTCGGCGAGCTGCAGGAGCGCTTCGGGTTCGCGACCCTGTTCATCACCCACGACCTCGCGGTCGTCGACATGCTCGCGCACCGCGTCGTCGTGCTCCACAAGGGCACCATCGCCGAGACCGGCCCGACCGCGCAGGTGCTCGGCGACCCACAGGACGACTACACGCGCAAGCTGATCGCGTCGCTGCCGGTGCCCGACCCCGTCGAGCAGGCCGCACGTCGGGAGGCGTGGCGCGCCGCTCGCGGCTGAAGCCGCGGCATCCGCGTGCCCTGCTGCCCCCGGGCCTGGGGCCCGCGGTTCTGCGGCCCGCGCGCGGCGTGCGTAACTCCAGCTGGATGGCACCGGCGGGGGCGTGCGGCTCGGGCGCGTGCGGTTCAGGCGGAGTTGTGCACGCGGGGCGCGCGAGGGCGAGTGTCTCCGGCCTGCCATAGCCTGACGGGATGACAGTGAAACTCGGCTTCATCGGCATCGTCGTGCGCGACATGGCGGCATCCCTCGCGTTCTACCGCGCGCTCGGCGTTCCGATCGCCGACGGCCAAGACGATGCGCCGCACGTGGACGCGGTGCTGGACGGCGGCGTCGCCCTCGCCTGGGACACGGTCGAGACGATCCGCAGCTTCGACCCCGGCTACGAGCCGGCGTCGGGGGGCCATCGGATCGCGCTCGCGTTCGTGCAGGACAGCCCCGCCGAGGTGGATGCCGTCTACGCCGCTCTCGTGGCGGCGGGGCACGACGGTCACGTCGCGCCGTTCGACGCCTTCTGGGGGCAGCGCTACGCGACCGTGCTCGACCCCGACGGCAACGCCGTCGACCTGTTCGCGCCCTTGCCGGCCGCCTGAACTCGTTGTCGCGCGACCGGCGCCGCGCGCCGTTTCACGTGCAACGCGGGTGTCAGTTCGACAGATTCTCGATGAGCGAGGCGAACACGCCGAGCGGGCCGAACAGCATCAGCAGCAGCACGGTGCCGATGATGATGATGGCGGCCCACGGAACGCGTCGGCGGAGGCGGCGGCCCGCCGGCGCGACGCCGGGCGGTGGCCGCAGGGATGCCGTGGGCGCCCCGAACGGCAGCGCCGCCGACGCGGGCTCCGCCGACGCGGCATCCCTTGTCGTGGCGTCCCCTGCCGCGGGATGCGTCGTCACCGCCGTTGCGGGCGGAGCGAGCCGGTCGTCGCGCCAGCGCTCCCACTGCGCGAGCTTGTCGAGCAGTGCCGCCACGACGGAGAACAGCCAGGCCCAGGTCGCCGGATCGAGGGTGGAAGCCTCGCGCTGCGTGTAGAGGAACAGCCAGTCGTCGACGATCTCCACGTCGAGGGCGGCCGCGTGATCGACGAAGCGGGCCATGATGTCGGGCGTGAAGAGGTACAGGGCGTCGGCCTCGTAGCCGGACGGGCAGTAGAGGGTGAAGTAGCGGTCGAAGTCGCCCTCGAGACTGAGCCGCTGCGCCCCGTCGAAGGCGGCCGGCAGGGTGGAGCCGAACAGTCCGTTGTTGCCCAGGGCATCCAGCACGATGTTCGGCAGGGGCGTCGCGAGCTTCACCGCGACGTAGCCCCACCGATGGGTGGATTCGTTCTTGCCCGAGCCGGTGCGGTAGACGTAGTTGCCGAACTCCACGAAGCGCGGGCTCTCGCCGCGGACCACGTCCGTGGCTTCGCGGCCGTGCCCGAGGCCGAACACCATCCCCGGAAGCGCCGGCGCGGGCACCGACGGGTACCAGGTCATGGCGTTGGCGCGCGCGAAGCGATCGAGGCGCCACCAGCGCTCCCCCGTCCGGGCGCCGAACGCCCGCACGATGCCGACAGCGAGGACCGCGACGACGGCCACGAGCATGACCACCGGCGCGAAGGCCAGCACCGTGAAGCCGTCTCCGGAGACGGCCGCGGATGCGGCGCTCATCGCTCCGGCGAGCACGCCCAGGATCGTCGACCCGAAGACGATCGCGAAGACCACGCCGACGATCACGGCCATGACGACGCGCGCGCCCGTCGCGGCGGCCGGTGCCCGCCCGCCGGCGCGCAGCTCGCGGACGTAGGCGCGCACCGCCGCGCGATCGGCGGGCTCGATGAGCGGTCGCGCGTCGAAGGGCGAGGATGCCGCAGGCGTGCTCATGTCGTCACGCTACCGGGCCGAGCTTTCAGGGCGCCGTCCGTGCGTCCTCGTCACGATAACGGGCGCGCAACTCTTTTTCGACGGATGCCGTCGGCAGCCCGACCGCGACCACGAGCAGCCCCAGCACCAGCGCGACGGCCCCCACGAGATACGCCGCCCAGGCGCCGTCGACGAAGCTGAGGCGCGCGGCCTCGAGGATCTGCGTCGCGTATGCCGGGTTCTCCGCTGCGACATGGGCGGCGGAGGCGAACGAGGCTTGCAGTGCGCGCGTCACGTCGTCGGAGAGGGCCGCGGCATCCGGTGAGGCGGCGATCAGCCCCGCGAACACGTGCGCGAATCCGCCGGCGAGCACGGCACCGAGCAGCGCCTGCAGCACCGCCCCGCCGAGATCGCTCTGCAGGTCGCTCGTCGCCGAGGCCATGCCCGCTTTGCGCACCGGCGTGCTGCTGGTGAGCGAGCGGGATGCCGCGGTCATCACGAACGAGGCTCCTCCCCCGACCAGGGCGAACGCGGCGGCGACCACCACCGGCGTGGTGTCCTCGTTCCACGCGAGCATCGTGCCGAAGGCGCCGATGAGCACGACGTAGCCGACGATCATCGCGATCCGGGTGCCGCGCTCGACCAGGACGGCGGCGAACGGCGCACAGACGAGCAGGGCGATCGCGGCCGGGATGAGGGCGACGCCGGCCTGCAGGGCGTCGTAGCCGAGGATGTTCTGCAGATACTGCTGACCGACGAACATGGCGCCGACGAGCGACCCGAACGCGAGTGTTCCCGCGACCGCCGGCACCCAGAAGAGGCGTCGCCGGGCGACCCGAAGGTCGTACAGGGGCGCCGCGACGCGCAGCTGGCGCGCGACGAAGGCCGCGATCAGCGCCGCCGCCGCGACCAGGAGCGTCAGGCCGGCCGCCGCATCTCCCGGCGCGAACACGATGCCGAGACCCAGGACCAGTGCGGCGACGGCGAGCACCGACAGAACCCCGCCGAGGTGGTCGACCGGTTCGTCCGACTCGGCGACACCGCGCGGGATCGCGCGCGCGGCGATCAGCAGCGCGGCGACGGCGACGGGGACGGGCAGCAGCAGGGCGATACGCCACCCGAAGGCGACGACGAGGGCCCCCGACAGTACCGATCCCCCGACCGTCGCGACCGCGCCCGTCGCGGTCCACAGCGCGATCGCGCGGACGCGGGCGGGCCCCTCGCCCCACAGTGCGGTGATCAGGGCGAGCGTCGTCGGGAACGCGAATCCGGCGGCGATCCCCGTGAGCACGCGCGCCGCCATGAGGAACCCGATCGAGGGGGCGAGGCTCGCGGCCGTGCCGGCGACGAGCAGTCCCACGAGTCCGATGCAGAGCACCCGGACCCGGCCGTGGCGATCGCCGATGGCGCCGGCGTACAGCACGGTCATGGCCAGGCCGAGGCCCGTGCCGAGGGCGACGAGGTTGAGGGTGGTCTGCGAGGCGTCGAAGGTCGCGGCGATGTCGGGGAGGGCGACGGTCGCGCCGCCGGTGGTGAGGTTGCAGACCGCGGCGGCCAGCAGTAGTGCCGTCAGCACGGCGCCGGAACGCGCCGGAACGTGCGTGCTCGGCATCCGCCGTCCTTCCGTCGTCCCGTCGTCGTCCCTGAGCGTAGCGCTCGTCGGGTAGACTGTTGTGGTTGCCCGTCTGCGTTCCGTTCCGGAATCCGCGCGGGCACGTGCATCAACCCTCCTGATGCCGGGAAATGCCCGGCATCCGTTCTAGTCCGAAGGAGGTGGGTTAGTGACGCACTCACACCAGTACGAGCTCATGGTCATCCTCGACCCCGAGATCGACGAGCGTCAGGTCGCCCCCAAGCTCGACGGGTTCCTCAAGGTCATCACCGGCGACGGTGGCACCATCGAGAACGTCGACATCTGGGGCAAGCGTCGCCTGGCGTACGAGATCCAGAAGAAGAACGAGGGCATCTACGCCGTCGTCAACTTCACCGCCACGAGCGAGGCCACGCAGGAGCTCGACCGTCAGCTCAAGCTGAACGAGCAGATCATGCGTACCAAGGTCCTGCGTGCCGAGGAGGCGATCGCCCAGGTCGCCGCCGAGAAGGAGCGCGCCGAGGCCAAGGCCGCCCGCAAGGCAGCGAAGGCGTAACGACGATGGCCGGCGAGACCGTCATCACCGTCGTGGGAAACCTCACGGCAGACCCCGAGCTGCGGTACACGCAGAACGGCCTGCCCGTCGCGAACTTCACGATCGCGTCGACTCCTCGCAACTTCGACCGTCAGGCCAACGAGTGGAAGGACGGCGAAGCGCTGTTCCTCCGCGCGTCGGTGTGGCGCGAGTTCGCCGAGCACGTCGCCGGTTCGCTGACGAAGGGTTCCCGTGTCATCGCGACCGGTCGGTTGAAGCAGCGCTCCTACCAGGACCGCGAGGGCAACAACCGGACCGCGATCGAGCTGGAGGTCGACGAGATCGGCCCCTCGCTGCGGTATGCCACGGCTCAGGTCACGCGTGCCGCATCCGGCGGAGGCAACTACGGAGGCGGCCAGCAGTCGCGTCCGCAGCAGCAGGTGCAGCAGGAGGAGCCGTGGGCGACCCCGGGTTCTGCCGCACCCGACGCCTGGAGCGCACCCGGCGCCTACGGCGACGACACTCCGTTTTGAGTCGGCTCGGGTCACTGTCGCGAAGCGACACTGACGCGAGATCGACTCACGGTTGAGCGAGGCCCGCAGGGCCGAGTCGAAACCCGGGATCCGTCGCAAGATTCTCGAATTCTGGATGCCTCGGCATCCGCACACACCTAAGGAAAACAATGGCTGGAAAGGCTACCGGCGATCGCCGTAAGCCGCGGAAGGGCGCGAAGAACGCCGCTCCCGCGAAGGCGATCCGCGTCGGCGTCATCGACTACAAGGACGTCGCAACGCTTCGCAAGTTCATCTCGGAGCGCGGCAAGATCCGCGCCCGTCGTATCACCGGTGTCTCGGTGCAGGAGCAGCGTCTGATCGCCAAGGCGATCAAGAACGCGCGCGAAATGGCGCTCCTGCCTTACGCCGGCGCTGGCCGCTAAGGAGCACCCATCATGGCAAAGCTGATTCTCACGAACGAGGTTGCCGGGCTCGGAAGCGCCGGCGACGTCATCGAGGTCAAGAACGGGTACGCCCGCAACTACCTCATCCCTCAGGGCTTCGCTGTGGCGTGGACCCGCGGTGGCGAGAAGCAGGTGGCGTCCATCCGCGCCGCCCGTGACGCCCGTGCGATCCACGACCACGAAGAGGCCGTCGCGCTCAAGGACACCCTCGAGTCGAACAAGGTCAAGCTGTCGGTCAAGGCCGGCAAGGAAGGCCGCCTCTTCGGGTCGGTCAAGACCGCCGACGTGGCAGACGCCGTCAAGGCTGCCGGTCTCGGCGAGCTCGACAAGCGCAAGATCCACATCACCGCGCCCATCAAGGCCGTCGGTGAGCACGAGGCGACCGTGCGTCTGCGCGACGACCTCACCGCTGTGATCACCCTTCAGGTGGTCGCCGCCAAGTAAGTCCCGCCGGATTCCCGGTCGTTGAGCGAGGCGCGCGAGCGCCGCGATGCAGCGTCGAGAACCGGTCGTTGAGCGAGGCGCGCGAGCGCCGCGTCGAAACGCCGCACGGATGCCGTGACCTCCCCCAAGGTGAGGTCACGGCATCCGTCGTTTCCGCCGGACGGTGGAGGAGCCGGTGCCAGGCACGGTCGCCGGCTCCTCCCGCCGGGGGTCATTCGGTGCGTGCACGGCGGCGTGCGGTGAGCATCACCCCCAGAGCGAGCGCGGCCAGCCCCGCCAGCAGCGGCAGCAGGGTGAGGACGCCGCCGGTCTGAGCGAGCGTCTTCACGGCGCCGCTCGCGGCCAGCACGCCCGTGACAGCGGTGCCGCCCGTGGTCGACGTGCCGGGTGTGGTCGGCGTGGTCGACGTGGTGGGCGTCGTCGGGGTCGTGGGCGTGGTGGGCGTGGTCGGCGTCGTGGGCGTCGTCGGGCCGGTGGTCGGCGCCGTCGTGGTGGCGTCACCGACCACGGCGATCGCGTTGCCGCCGAGCGTGATCGGCGCCGTGATCGGCAGGCCCAGCTGCGTGCCGCCGAGGATGCCGTCGGTGCCGCTGGTGGTCGCACCTCCGGTCGCGCCGCCCGTGCTTCCGGCCGGGGCGGTGGTGGTGGCATCCGCGCTGTCGGCGTCGCCGAGCACGGAGATGGCGTTGCCGCCGGCGGTCACCGGTGCGGTGATCGGGGCGAGCACCTGGGTGCCGCCGAGGACGCCGTCGGTGCCGCTCGTGGTGGAGCCGTCGGTCGTTCCGGCGGGGGCGCCGGCCGGGGCCGTGGTGGTGGCATCCGTGCTGTCGGCATCGCCGAGCACCGAGATGGCGTTGCCACCCACGGTCACCGGCACCGCGACGTCCACGACGCCCTGGGTGCCGCCCAGGACGCTGTCCGAGCCGCTGGTGGTGGCAGCGGGTGCCTCGGCCGGTGCGGAGGCCGGCGCGGCGGGTTCCGCGGCCGGGGAGGTCGCGGCATCCGTGCTGTCGGCGTCGCCGAGCACCGAGACGGCGTTGCCGCCGAGTGTCACCGGCACGACGACGTCGATGACGGCCTGTGTGCCGGAGCCGACGCCGTCGGAGCCGCCCGTGGAGGCGTCTCCGCCGCCGATCGACACCGACGGTGCCGAGGTCTGCGCCTCGGTGCTCGTGGCGTCGCCCAGCACCGAGATGCCGTTGCCGGCGACCGTGACGGGCACCGCCACGGAGAGGAGCCCCTGGGTTCCCGACAGCAAACCGTCGTCGCCCGTGGTCTCGGCCGCCTGTGCGACCGTCGCGCCGAAGAGCGTGATGCCTCCGGCCAGGAGCGTGCCCCACAGGGCGCGCTTGATGGTGGTGTTCATGATGTCTCTCTCCTGAAAGTGTTGACGGGGGTGCGCGCGAGAGCGCGCGGGATCGTGCCGCTCAGAAGGCGGCCGAACCCCCGTCAGTCAGGGGAGACGTCGGTGTCGAACACCGGCGCGGGCAGGGCGTACTCGTCTCCCGGTGCGCGCCGCAGCATCCAGGCACGGTGCGCTGCGAACAGACCGAAGGCGAGCACAGCGCTCGCGCCGAAGGAGAATCCAGCCGCGCTGGAGAAGTACGAGGTCGCCTCCAGGGCAGACCCGGGCGGGGCCCATCCCCCCGTCGGTGATGCGGGCAGCACGGATGCCGGGGTCAGCACGGCGGCACCGGGAACGAACGAGGTCACCGCCGTCTCGAGCGAGACGAGCGCGGTGTTCAGCGTGGCTCCGAGCCCGGCCGTCGCCTGATCCCAGGCCGCCGTGAGCACCGCGAGCGCGGCCTCGGTGGAGGCCGGCGAGCCCGCGGACGGGTCGGTGGGGGATGCCGCGCCCCCGGCAGGGGGGACCGCGCTCGTGAGGGGGGTCACGAGGCTTCCGACGACGGGGAGCGATGTCACCGCGTCGGTCACGGGGGCCGCGGCATCCACGAGGGGCGCGACCGCGCCGGTCACGGGTGCGAGGACAGGTGCGAGGGGGCTCACGATCTCGCCGACCGCCGAGCCGATCGGGGCGACGACGTCGCCGGCGGGCGCGAGGGGCTCGAGCGCCGGAGCCACGGAGGTGACGATATCGCCGACCGGGGGTGCCACGGTCTCGACCACGGGAGCGACGGTCTCGGCGACGGGAGAGAGGATCTCTGCGACCGGGTCGAGCACGGGCGTCGTGACCGTCGACAGCGTGCTGGAGACGCCGCCGACGAGGGAGCCGAGAGGATTGTCGGTGTCATCGGCGGCATGGGCCGACGGACCGGAGAACAGGGTGAGGGTGAACCAGGCGAACGCGGCGCCGACACCGAGGGCGCCCAGCATGGCCCATCGCCGTGTCGACTCTGTGGTCGAACGTCCGCGGCGCAGCGGGGGGACTGCGATCGTCACCATGTTCACCTCCCACGACGATGTGTCGGGATGCCGGCGCGAGCCGACGCCCATGGAGTGCCTGGATACGTGAAGATACGCCGATATATCACTTGTGTCTAGACCCCTCGGACGCGCGGCGTCTTCGCGCGGGACACGCCCGACCGACGCGCGCGAGCCGACCCCTCGACTTGACAACGACGCATTCATCCCCATGGTTGTC
Organism: Microbacterium sp. MPR-TSA4; assembly: GCF_058792815.1. NCBI lineage: Bacteria > Bacillati > Actinomycetota > Actinomycetes > Micrococcales > Microbacteriaceae > Microbacterium > Microbacterium sp. MPR-TSA4. Next base: position 29,721 of record NZ_JBXAFF010000023.1, on the reverse strand, counting down.
CCCAACCCTCACGCACGGGCCGAACCTTCAACCGGCACTTCAACCACATTGTGAATCCACAGGGTGTGAATCAGAGAATGCCCGGTCAAGTGGCTTTTTCTGGGGAGAATCTTTGGATGCCACGGCGTGTTTCCACAGGCACTGTGCACAGGGTGTCCGGCGTTTCACGCAGATCATCCACAGAGTTATCCACAGGCCTGTTTGCGACTGTCGGACCCCGTCCCTAACGTGGCGTGTGGTCTCGCGGCGGGACCGGTCATCGAGCGTGTGAAGGGGACTGCATGTCGATCGCGGACATCTCCGAGGATCGTTTCGGTGGACCCCTCGAGAGCCGCGGACCCGAGCGCACGCCGCCGCACGACCTCCTCGCCGAGCAGAGCACCCTCGGCGGGATGCTGCTGTCGAGCGACGCCGTCGCCGATGTGATCGAGGCGCTGCGCGGCACCGACTTCTACGTGCCGAAGCACGAGCTGATCTTCGAGGCGATCCTCTCGCTCTACTCGCACGGCGAGCCCACCGATGTGGTCGCCGTCACCGACGAGCTCATCAAGACGGGTGACCTGCAGCGCTCCGGCGGCGCCGACTACCTGCACTCGCTGACCTCTATCGTGCCGACCGCGGCCAACGCCGCGTACTATGCGTCGATCGTGCGCGAGCGCGCGCTGCTGCGACGGCTCGTCGAGGCCGGCACGCGCATCGTGCAGATGGGCTACAACGGCCAGGGCGATGCGCTCGACCTGGTCAACAACGCGCAGGCGGAGATCTACTCGGTCACCGGTGCCGAGCAGGCCGAGGACTACGTCCCGCTCGAGGTCGCCGTCAACGCGGCCGTCGAGGAGATCGAGGCCGCGCGCGGGCGCGACGGTCAGATGACCGGCATCCCCACCGGATTCGCCGGGCTGGACCAGCTGACCAACGGTCTGCATCCGGGTCAGATGATCATCATCGCGGCGCGTCCCGCCATGGGTAAGTCGACGCTGGCGCTGGACTTCGCCCGCGCGGCGGCGATCAAGGCGCAGCAGCCGACGATCGTCTTCTCGCTCGAGATGGGGCGCAGTGAGATCGCCATGCGTCTGATGAGCGCCGAGGGTGCGATTCCGCTGCAGAGCATGCGCAAGGGCACGCTCGACTCCCGCGACTGGACGACGATCGCAGCCACCCGCGGCCGCATCAACGACGCGCCGCTGTACATCGACGACAGCCCGAACATGACGCTGGTCGAGATCCGCGCGAAGTGCCGCAAGCTCAAGCAGCGGGTGGGTCTGAAGATGGTGGTCATCGACTACCTGCAGCTGATGACGTCGGGCAAGCGCGTCGAGAGCCGCCAGCAGGAGGTCTCGGAGTTCTCGCGTGCGCTGAAGCTCCTCGCCAAGGAGCTGCAGGTGCCGGTGATCGCGCTGTCGCAGCTGAACCGTGGTCCCGAGCAGCGCGCCGACAAGAAGCCCGCCCTGAGCGACCTGCGTGAGTCGGGCTCGATCGAGCAGGATGCCGACATGGTGGTGCTGCTGCACCGCGAGGCCGCCTACGAGAAGGACAGCCCCCGCGCCGGCGAGGCCGACCTGATCGTCGCCAAGCACCGCAACGGCCCCACGGATACGATCACCGTCGCCTTCCAGGGCCACTTCTCGCGCTTCACGGACATGGCCCCGGGGGACTTCGGGTAGGTGTAGGTTCCACGCCGAAATGACATATTCCACGGGTAGTTGGCAGGCACTTGGCATCTCTGCCAAGTGCCGTGGACACGCGCTTGTGGCTGAGGCGTGTGGTTCTGGGGAGGGAGTCGGTTCCAGTCCGTAGGGTCGGAACGCTGGCCTGGGTTGAGTTGCGAAGCACTGGGGGTTGTTGTGGGGTCAGATTTTCGGTTGTGGTCGGATGAGCCATCGGCGACAGACTTGCTGTCGTTCGATGCGATCGCGGACACCGTGGTCGATGCGCTATTCGACGGTGAGCTGGATCCAGTTGCTCTCGGTCTTGAGGGCGCTTGGGGTAGCGGCAAGACGACGGTGCTGCATCTGATTGAAAATCGGATCGCCACGGAGAACGTGGATGGTCAAGTGGTTGTCGTGGTTCGGTCGAACCCTTGGCAGTACGACCCGGCAGTGGGCGCCAAAGAGAGTTTGATAGCCGAGATCCTCGGTGCGTTGAGTGCTGAGTTTGACGCGTCCGACCCTGTGGGATCGGCGGGTCTGACTGCACTGAAGGCGCTGGTGAAGCGTGTCAACTGGTCCAAGGCTGTGAAGATGGCGGCCCGAACGGCTTTGACCTTGCAGCTTCCGTCGTTGGACGACGTCTTCGACTTGGTCAGCGACGACCCTGAGTCACTCGATTCGCCCAAGGGCATGGCGTCTTTCAAGGAGGAGTTCCAGAAGCTGCTGGCCGACCCGGCGTTGGCGCATGTGTCGCGAGTCGTCGTGTTGGTCGACGACCTCGATCGATGTCTACCGCCGACTGTGGTCGAGACTCTCGAGACGATCCGCTTGTTCCTGTCGGTCCCGGGGATGTGCTTCGTCGTGGCTGCGGATGAGGCGCGGGTCGCGGAGGCGATTCGGATGCATCTTGGAACACCGCTTGTCGGGGACGGGCGAGAGAGTGTTGCGAGCTTGTATCTCCACAAGATCGTGCAGACGACGGTGCCAGTTCCGGCATTGAGCGCGTTCGACACGCGGGCATACTTGTTCCTACTTCTGGCGAAGCAGGAGTGCGGCAGTGATGATGCGTTCGCAGAGCTGGTGCGGGCGTGTGGTGAGCTGCGCGTCGCTGCCGGGAGCCTCGATGACCTGGAGCTGCCGGCGGATGGTTCGTTGCGGTCTGCGATGCAGAGCGCGGCGAGGTTGACCCCGATTCTGTATGAGAAGTTGCAGGCGAACCCGCGTCGAATCAAGCGGTTCATGAATGACTTGAACGTCCGGCAGTCGATCGCGGATCGGCGAGGGATTGCATTGTCGCCGGATGCGGTCGCGAAACTCATGGTGCTGGAGCGCACGTTGCCGACCGACTTCGACACTCTGCTCGGTTGGCTGAGCGCGGGGGTGCTGCGTCCCCGGCTGGAGCGTTTGTCCGAGGTCGCAGAGTCCGGCGCCGCCGCCGATCGCGGGGACGCAGATGATGGGGAAGGTGTCGACGAAGAGTCGTTCTCGGCAACCATGATCCGGTGGGCCAAGCTTCCGCCTGCCCTCGACGCGGCTGCGGCTGGCGGGTACTTGACGCTTGCGGCGGCGTTCCATGGTCGGCTGCTCGTCGACGAGGGGCTTCCGGAACAGTTGCGGGATATCGCTGCGGCATTGGCGTCAAGGTCGCAGATCGAACGTGAGGCGGTATCTCAGGACGAGCTACAGGCCTTGCCTCTGGGAGATGTGTCGGTGCTGCTCGATCATCTCGGCCGACGCCTCCAGGACGAGCCGGGCGTGCAGTTCGCGGCGGTGAACGCGATCATCACACTGGCGCGACTGCATCCGGCGGTACAGCAGGAGGCGCTCGTCGCCCTGGCTCGGCTGCGCGCGACCGATGTGAATGCCTCGACGGTGATGCTGTTCCGTTCCATCGAAGCTCAGTACGTCGATGTCCTTGAGGGGTGGCGCGTGGTGGGTGCCGACGATACCGACACCTCGAAGGCGCTGACATCGCTGCTCGGGCCGGTGGTGGCGTCCTGATGGGAACTAGTGGTGTGTACAAGGGAGGCGGCGGTGCAGCGGCTGCCGGACTGAGGGATGCGCTGAGCGACTGGCTTGACAGCGCATCCGCGCCATCGGCTCCCGCAGCTGGCGGCCCGACGATCGACGGGCGCCTGGATCCGAAGCGTGTGGGCGGGGCGTTGCGGTTGTGGTCCGGCCCGTCGGGTGGTGGCCGATCGGGTCGCGCTGGAGGATCCGGGAGCTCCGGTGGCGGCCGTTCTAGCGGCGGCGCGCAGCGCTCGGCCGCACGCGTAGCCGGCCCAGCCGGCAGCGCTGCGACTCTGTCGACCGCGTACTTGCGGGGTGAGCGCGCACCGTTGGAGGCGGCCGGGCTCGACCTCGATGAGCTTCGCGCCCTTGATGATCCGCTCGAGGTGCGCCGGCGCATCGTCGAGGCCGCGTTCGAGTCGGAACCTGACAGTACAATCGCCGATGGCGAGGCGCGACTGATCGTCGCAGACCTCGTGACGTGGACGCTGGAGACTCCGCGGGATCCGGCGCAGATCGTGCGCCACACGGTCGAGTTGATGATCGCTCGTTCCATCCTGACGGAGGTCGGCGACCGGATTCGACAAGAACCGAGGGCTGCGCTTCGGCGTTCCGCAGAGGATGAGATCCGACTCGCCGCGAAGGCATGGGCGATGCGATTCGATGTCGCCGCGGTGACTCTGGATGGCCCGTCCATTAGCGCGGCGGTCCAAACAGGCGTGACGGATCTTCTTGCTATCTATGGGGATGAGTCATGACGAGCATCGCTCTGTGTCTGTCCCGGGAGGATGCTGCCAAGAGCGGGGCGGACGAGGTGTTTTTGTGGGATGGCACGCCGGGCGATTCCTTCAATACGGGGTTACGACCGGACCTGCGCCAGCTCGGGACAGTTCCTTCGATCAATGCCGACTTCGTTCGTGTGGCCCTCACCGTCTATGTCGCAGACCATTCGGTGAGACGTGAACGGGGTGGATCGAACTGGAATCAGCGCGACCTAGTCTTGACCGTGCCGGTGATCCACGCGGAGAAGTGGCAGGCCGTCGCGGCGGAGTTGGAACGCACGCTCGCGTTCCTCACCGGCGACCGGTGGACTCTGCAGTTCGCCCGACTCGCCGCCTCCGAGACGAGTGGTGTGCTGGTGCCCGACACGGCCGCTCGGACGGTTCTGGTCAGCGGCGGCGCGGACTCCGCATCCGGCGCGCTGGTGTCCGCGGCATCGCTCCGGTCCGGGGAAGGGCAGCGGCTTGTCTCCCACTCAAGCTCGGGTGCGGGAGCGAGCGCCCCGCAGCAGCGTGTCGCCGCCGCCCTGGAGGCGCTGTTCAGCGGGACGACCATCCACCATTACCAGGTGCATTTGCAACGCAGAACACATCGCCTCAACGGCACACGATTTCGACGGGAACCGTCGAGCCGCTCGCGATCGTTGCTGTTCCTCGCGCTCGGGCTGGCAGTGGCAAGCCAGAGTGGCCGCGGCCTGTGGATCGCCGAGAACGGCTTCGCCTCCATCAACCCCCCACTTGGCCCAGAGCGGGTGGGAGCATTGTCGACCCGCACGACGCAGCCTTGGTTCCTCTGGCGCGTGGGCTCACTGTTGACAGATCTGGGCGGGTACGGCGAAATTGAGAATCCCTTCCAAGCCTTGACGAAGGGCGATGAGTACCGACGCGTCGTCGAGCTGGTCGGCGCGGATCGTGCCGCGGCATTCCTCAGCGCAACGAACTCCTGCTCGCACAGCGACCAGCAGTACTTGGGTCAGGTCGCCAGTGGTTCGCACTGCGGAAAGTGCTTCGGCTGTGTCCTTCGTCGCGCCGCGTTTGCCGCGGCAGATCTTTCCGATGCCACCCCGTACCTCGCCGACCGCGGAGGACGCTTCGCGAAGTATGCGGAGCAGCGGTCGATCGAAAACGCGGTCCGAGACTTCGTCGATGCGGGCGTGGACGAGAGCTTCCTCATGACAACCCCACTGCCCCCAGCCCTCACCGTCGCCGACGCGCGGACCCTATACGCACGGGGCTTGGCCGAGTTGGAAAACTATCTGGGATGAGACGCCTACCTCCCCTGGACACGCACGCGCACGTCGCGTTGGACATCGCGCCGTTCGAGCTTGAAAAGCTGGGCGCGGTTGTCCTGATCGCTACCCGGTCACTCGACGAATACGCGCAAGTGGAGTCGCGTTCGGATCGCGCCAGCGTATGGGGGGTGGGGTGTCACCCGGGTCTCGTCGGCGCCGATCGTGGATTCGATCCGGATCGCTTTGCGACCATGCTCCAGTCGACCTCATATGTTGCGGAGGTGGGACTCGATGGCGCGTCCCGCGTTCCACGCGACACCCAGCGGGCGACGTTCGAACGCATCGTTAAGGCGGTCGAGACCTCCCCTCGGATCGCTTCAATTCATAGCTACCGGGCGACCAGCGCTGTACTTGAGGTGTTGCGTGCATCTCACCTGCGTGCGGGGGCCGTTCTGCACTGGTGGTTGGGCACGCCTGAAGAGACTCGGGAGGCTGTCGCGTTGGGCTGCTACTTCTCGGTCAACTATTCGATGACCCGCTCGCCCGACGTGCTCCGAGCTATCCCGCGAGAACGTCTACTTGTCGAGACCGATCATCCCAGCGGTGATCGTTTCTCCCAAAGCCCACGCCGACCAGGCCGGGTGGAACCGGTCGAGGCCGGGATAGCGCGGGCGCTCGGCCTCGCGCCCGCGGTTGTCCGTACTGTCGTCTGGTCGAACTTCGCCGCGCTGGTCGACGACACAGGAGTCGATTCCCTGCTCCCCGCCGCGCTTCGACAAATGATCCAGTCCGCGAGGTGAGACGCGTGGTTCCGCGCGCAGACGGTCGGGCGGGCCTAGCCCGTAGGTGACCGTCGCCGTCAGGACGCGGAACGCTCCTCGGCCGTGCTCTGCTCCTCCACGTACTGGCTCGCCGCATTCCACCAGGGATTCCCGCGGACCCGGTACAGGATGGTCCGCTCTCCGGGCACGCGCTCGACGAACTCGATGAAGTTCGCTCGGCGGAGCTTCTGGATCAGTGGGTGCACGATGCCAGGGGAGAGCCGCGTGGCGTCGGTGATCGTCTTCGATGAGAACTTCTCGCCGCGTAGCCCGGCGATCTCGACCATGACGCTGTACATGTAGCTGTTGCCGAAGACGAGCCGGGATTCCTCCGGCGCGATGGGCTCCAACATGGTCATGTCCTTGAGTGTCGCACACGCGGCCGACGTGGGCTTCAGGCCGGCCTGTGGGCGTTGATTTTGTGGTCCCTATATTTGTATCCCTGACGGTGACTTGTTATCTATGTGACGTCCACTACAGTGAATGTCACATTCACTAGTATTCGTGACTCGCATATACCGAATTAACCCGTGATAGCAAGAGCGAGATCCTGAATCGTATTTCGCGAATCTATGGCGGCAGCGTGCATTCTCCCGGACCGATTCGACCCTCACGCTGGCTTCATGACGGAGCGCGAGCAACTCGGGACGCGGGGCGGAGCGTTCCCGGCGGATGTCGGGCTGATGGTTCGCAAAGCGGGTGGCGAGGTGGACGTTGTTCCGCTGCAGTCAGCTCGATTGAGCGTCTTCGACGCCGCCGTCCCGTGGCGTGATTTCCGCTGGTACCGGGGGCAGCGGCATTTCTCGGGCAGCTACTGGTCGGCAACCATGCAATCGCATGTCGGATACGAGTCGCGGCTCGAGTACGCGAACCTGCTGTTGGCCGACTTCGACCCTCGCGTCGACTGGATCCTGTCTCAGCCGTTCCTCCTCGAGGGGGAGGACAAGGGCACACGCCGTCGCCACATTCCCGACTATCTGATCGTCCACGCGGACCAAACCGTCTGCGTGGTGGATGTGAAGCCCGCCGCGAAGCTCACCATCCCGAAGGTGCGTGACTCGCTGAGCTGGTCGCGGCGCGTGATCGAACCCCACGGGTGGGAGTACCGCGTCCAATCCGAGCCGGATGAGGTGTTGCTACGCAACGTCGAGTTCCTTGCCGGCTACCGCCGACCCTTCCAGTTCGCCGACGGCGACGTCACCGGCGCGCTCGGCGAGCTGAGATCGCCCATGGCGTTCGGCGAGGCGGTGCGCGCGATTCCGGCCGTCGCCGGCGGGCTTCTCGCAGCACGCGCGCTTGTCCTGCACCTGCTGTGGGCTCGCCGGCTGAGCACCGACCTGACTCGACTTCTGAGCGCCACGAGCATCGTGACGCGGGCCTGAGATACCACCCCCTCAACACCTGAAGGAGATAGCGATGAGCAGCACGTGGACCCTGAAACCCGGCGTGGACATCGTCTACGACGGCGATGCCTGCACCGTTGCGGAGATCTGCGAGGGCGCGGTCATCGTCCGTACCCGAACTGGGCAGGTTCGGCGCCTGCGGATGATCGACCTCCTGCGCCCCCGCGCTGAGGGAGGTACGACACGCATCCCCGGAAACAGTCGCGATGAGGACGCGGCTCCACTGGGTGTCGTCTGGGCCGATGCCAGCGACGCGGCCCGCGCGGTGTCCGCCGAGCGCGCTGATCATGTGCGAGAGGTCCTCACCGGCTACCGGTCGGGGGCGGCCGAGATCGCACGTGAGGGCGAACCGAAGCTCGCCTACCATCCGGAGCGTCGCATCGAGGAGCGGATCGCGGCGAAGGCGCTCGAGCTCGGTAAGGGTCGCCGGACCGTCGCGAGGTGGGTGGCGCGGTATAAGGATGCCGGCGAGATCGGACTGATCGATCACCGCAAGGCGCAGCCGGGCAATCTGCTCGTCAACTTCGACGACCGCTGGGTCACGGCGGCACGTGAGGTCATCGATGAGCAGACGCCGGAGTCGAAGGTCGCGAAAAGCATCATCATCGCGAGAGTCAACGCCCGAGCCGACCGCACCCACGGGCCAGGTATCGTCGCCGCCCCTTCTCGAAGCGCCGCATACAAGATCCTCGACGAGCTCTCCCGTGGCCGCGCGACCTTCTCCGGGAGCACCAAGCGCAAGCGCTCCAACGCGAACCGGCCGCCCGCTCCGTACGGACGCCTGCACGCCACCGCGCCCGGCCAATACGTTCTCCTCGATACGACGCCGCTCAACGTCTTCGCCGTGGCCCCGGTGACGGGCAAGTGGGTCGCCGCAGACCTCACGGTCGCGATCGACCTCTACTCCCGCTGCATTCTCGGCATGCGGCTGACGCCCGGCTCAACGAAATCCATCGACGTATCCGGCGTGCTCATGGAAGCGTGCCAACCCTTCGACACTCCCGCGGAGTGGGGCACGAGCGCACGATGGCCCTTCCACGGTGTCGCCGGTTCCGTGCTCGTCGACCCGACGCGCATCCGCGTCCCGCGGTTCGTCCGTGCGGGGATCCTGCCCGACACGATCATCGTCGACCACGGCGCACCGTACCTCTCGGAGCACGTGACCAGCGCGTGCGCACGCCTGGGCATATCCATCCAGCCGGCCCGCGTCTACCAGCCCACCGACAAGAGCCCTGTCGAGAGGTTCTTCCGCACCCTCGACACGTTCCTCCAGGAACTCCCTGGCTACAAGGGCGCGGACGTCGGCGGCCGCGGCGACGACGTCGAAGCCGACGCGGTCTACACGGTCCCGCAGCTGGAGCAGATCATCCGCGAATGGGTCGCGACGGTCTACCACCTCCGACCCCACGACTCCCTCGAGGATCCCCGCCTCCCCGGCGTCAAGCTCAGCCCCGCCGAGAGATACGACCAGGGGCTCGCCGTTGCCGGGCAACTGCGGATGCCGATCGACCGGAGCGTTCTCCTCGAGCTGCTGCCGGTGGTGAAACGGCAGTTCAATCACTACGGCGTCGAGATCCACAAGCTGCGCTACACCGGAGACTCGGTCGCGAAGTACCGCAACCGCGCCCGGTCGATCCACCGAGACAAGGGCACGGAGTGGCCGTTCGTGGTCAACCCCGACGACTTGACGCAGATCTACTTCCACGACCCCGAGGACGGCACCTGGCACACCCTCGAGTGGGAGCACAAGGGAGCCTTCGACACACCGTTCAGCCTCGACGCGCTGGAGTACGCGAAGAAGATCGCGATCCGCCAGGGTCGCCCCTCTCAGGTCGACGACGTCGCCGCGCAGCTGCTCGAGGACTGGGGCGCGGGACGCGCGCTCACCCCATCGGAGAGGCGGATGAGTTCCCGCATGGCCGCGCAGCTCAACGAGAAGGATCCCGCGGCTGACGGGGTGTGGTCGCTGCGCACCGTGCAGCGGATGCTCGAGGCCGAACTGAACCCCACCACAGATCTCGGACGGGAGCTCACCGGCGAGGTCCGCGACCCACGCAAGCGCGTCGACATTCCCGAAACGGGCGATGACGACGACGAGGACGACATCGACGAGCCCACGATCCGATCCGACTACCACTTCGAGCCGATGGAGATGATCCAATGACCGCCACAGTCCCGGGCGAGCACGACGCGCCTCGCCGGCAGCGGAGCCTGTCGACCTACGAGGGATGGAAGGACTTCGCCGAACGTCCCCCGCGCGATAAGCCCGCGTTGCTAACGACCGAGCAGCTCGGATCGCTCGGCCCGGACGAGTTCGCGCGGTACAACGCGGACCGGCGGGCGTGGCACGCGAACATCCTGCTGCGCACCCGGCAGGTGCACGGGGTGCACCTGCAACTGGGCGACATCCTGGACAGCAACCTGCAGGACTCCGACCGGGTCAAATCCGCCGCCGCCCTCGACGCCCCACCGGCCCTCGGGAAGTCGACGGTGGTCAACACGTTCGGGCGCGACTTCCACCGTCAGCGGATCGCGGAAGTGGGCGAGTACCTCGACGAGGATCGCGACATCCTCCACCTCCCGGTCTGCCACATCACCGTCCCAGGGCGCCTCACGATCAAGGGCCTGCACATGATGATCCTCGGGTTCTACGCCCACCCCGCGACCGCGGGCATCCTGCACCGTTCGATGGCCGGCCGAGATCTGGCGCGGGCGGCCGCGGACTGCATCGAACGGCACGACACCCGCCTCGTGATCATCGACGATCTGCACTTCATCCAGATGCGCACCCGCGACGGTGTCGAGGTCGCGAACCAGCTGAAGTGGCTGTCCAACGAGTACAGCGCCACCTTCCTGTTCGCCGGCGTCGCGCTCCGCGAACGCGGCCTCGTCGGCGAGGGCGCGACCGGGAAGGAAGCGGCGATGGCGCAGACGTTCCGCCGCTGGACCGTGCTCAGCCTCGACCCGTACAGCCTGCGCACCAAGCAGACCCGCCAGGAGTGGGACAGCCTGCTCTGGCACATCGAACAGGCCCTCGTGCTCGCGGACGCGCACGAAGGGATGCTCGTCGACATGTCGCGGTACCTGTTTGCCCGCACCACCGGCAACATCGGCTCGCTCATGGACCTCATCCGCCGCGGCGCGTCCCGCGCCATCCGCACCGGCGCCGAGCGGATCGACCGGAAGCTCCTCGACGACATCCGCATCGACGAGGGAGCAGAAACGGAGCGCACCGAGCTGCAGGCCAAGCACGACCAAGAGGATCGGGCACGCCGTGAGCGGCGCCGACGCCGACTGAAGAGCGACGGCGCCGAAGAGACCGGCGAGGAGGCCGCCTGATGAGCGAGACGGCCGGTGCCGTGCGCGTCCTTCCGTTCCGGGTCCGCCCCTTGCCGGATGAGCCGTTCGACTCCTGGCTGGAGGCCTCGGCGGCCGCGAACCGCGCGACTGTCGCGGAGATGGCGTGCGCGCTCGGCCTGGTGGAGCAGGAGGGCGGCAGGGCGGTGTCAGCGACATCGTGGATGGCCGCGCAGTGGGCGACCGAGCTCACCGATGAGCAGGCGTCCCGGCTGGAGCGGTCGACGGGGATCCCGGCGGCGCAGTTCCAGGAGATGACGCGGATGCGGTTCGCACGCCACGCGATCCGCTACACCCGGCAGGGACGGATCAGCTTCCGCTGCCCCGTCGGCGGGATGGCGGGACGGTACTGCCCCGAATGCCTGGCGGACTCCGGAGGCAGGTGGCGGATGTCGTGGCAGTTCCCATTCACCTTCGCGTGCGTCAGACACCGCCGCATCCTCGCCGACAACTGCCCGGTGTGCCACAAGCCACCGCGTCACACCGGGCACCCGCTCGCCGGGATCCCACATCCCGGGCACTGCCACAATCCCGTCGCCGGTGCCGGGACGGGCCCGATCGCGAGCCGCTGCCGCGGCGACCTCACCGCGCATCCCGAACGCATCGCCGCACCCGACCCGGCGCTCCACGCACAGCGCCGAATGATGCAGATCCTCTCCACCGGCGAGGGCCGGTTCGGGATCTATGCGGACGCCCCGCAACCCGCGATCACCGTCCTCGAAGACATCCGTCTCCTCACCCGCGCCGCAGGAGTTACGCTCTGCGATGGCGGCGACCTCGACATGCCAGAGCTGGAAACGGACCTCCTCGCGGCGGTGCCTCGAGACAAGCATGAGTGGACGTGGGCGGGACCGCCCACAGCGGCCGGCGGCGCGGTCGGTACGACGATCGCGATCGCCGCACTCGAAGACCCCGACCGTGCGGTTCGGCTGCTGGCTGGGCGCCTCGCGGTGAGCACGTCGTACACCGGTCAGACGCCGCAGCTGCAGCGACTGATCGCCGCGTCCCTCGGACGCACCCGACGACCGACGCTGTTCCTACAAGCTGCGCCAGCCTCGGACGTAAACCCGGAAGAGCGGGCACGGAAGGTGCCCGCACAACTCTGGGATGAATGGACGAACGCGCTCACCCCACGCCGCATCAACGGCGACGTCGCCGCCTCCGCGCTGGCCGCGGCCGTCGTGTTCACCGGCACACGGCTGACCCACTCCGCTGCCCTCGCCCTCCTGGACTCGACGGCGCCCATTCGTCAGGTCACTCATGTGATGCGCGAGTTCGGGAGGCCGGGCGCGGAGACGCCCGCCCTCGCGGCGATCCTCAACCTCGCCGCCTACCTCGACAGCCACGAGACACCGATCGACTACGCACGCCGCCGCAGACTCGACTGCACTGAACTCCTTCCCGAAGAGGAATGGCAGCAGCTGTGCGCCCGACTGAATGTCCAACCCGGCTCCGGCGCCCGACACCGCCATGCGCGCGCCCACCTCTACCGGGCCATCACCGGCAACTCGATGCGACGCGCACCGGAAGCATGGGACGCGGCCGGGATATCTCCGCGGACGGTCACGACGTTCACGAAGACGCTGCCGGACACCGTGCGCCGCGAGCTGAACGATATCGGCCGCGCCTTCCTGCTCCGCCGAGGGATCGACGAGCCACTCAGCTGGGCGCCCCCGCTGTCGACGCACATCGAACCCGCCGTCCGCAGCGACCCCGTCGGTGAGTGGGCGACGGCCAGACCCGTCCGTGGCGCACTCGACACACCATCTCGCAGCCGCGAACTCATCGCCCAATACGGTGAGGGCGCGACCACCTATGAGCTCGCACGGCGGACGGGAGTATCGCGGCAGACGGTGTCGCGTGTGCTCGCCGACGGCAACAGCACCCTCCGCCGCGGACGGCCCACCACGTTCGTCATCGACGAGGCTTGGCTGCGCGAGCGGTACGAGAAGGAAGGGATGACGCTGCGACAGATCGCGGCGCTCGTCGGCTGCAGCGCTCCCACGATCGCGCACCGCATCCAAGCGGCAGGCATCACGATGCGACCCGGCCCACACGACCGCACCCCTCACCCACTGGCCGGCCGGTCACGGCTCCTCCAGCGCGCCCTCGTCGGCCGCCACCCCATCGAACGCGCGCGCCGATTCCTCATCGCCACACAGCACGACAACGTGCGCGCCGCCGCGGCGACCATCCGCACGACCCAAAGCTCACTGAGCGCCCAGCTCGCAAGCCTCGGCGCCGACGTCGGCGGGGGCCTGTTCGTTGCCGCGGCACGCAACAGGCCGATGCGCCTCACCCCACTCGGCGAACGGCTCGCTCGCGAGCTCCATCGCGCCCTCGCCGCCGACCCCCATACCCAGACCACATCACCTACCGAAGAGAAGAAGGCATCATGACCGAGAAGAAGCGGACCTCCAGTCGTCTGCAACGGGCAGCACGGGAGCGCATGAAGGTGACAGGGGAGAAGTACACCGCGGCGCTGATGGCCGTGACGGAGGACGCCGGGTCACAGACTGAGCTCAGCTCCCCGCCGACCACGCCCGCTGGTTCACTGCGCGCGTCCGTCGACCCCGAGGCGCGGCGGTGAGCCCCGGCTCTACCGAGGATGGCGAGCCGGTCCTCCAGCCCGACACGATGCAGTGGAACAACTCCGGGTGGACCGAAAAGCCGTGGTCGGCACCTCACCTGGCGCCGCTGTTCACCGAGCTCACGTCAGCGAAGAGCGCGCCGAGCTGGGCGCGTCGCGCTGTGAAGATCATCCACCGGTACACCCGCGAGCACGGCGAACCGCCGACGTTCCGCGAGCTGTTCACCGAGCTCGCCGCACAAGACCCCGACTACGCCGACCACGAGGAGGCGTGGTCGTCACGCGCAGTCCGGAGCCTCGTGATGGTGCATTGGCGAAGGCAGGGATGGGTGCGCTACCGGACCGAGACGCGCACTCTCCGATCCGGCCCCACCGCGAACGGCGACCTGTTCCCGGCTACCCGTCCGCCTCGTCGGGAGGGAGCGCGGCGAGAAGCTCCTCGAGAACGATGACGAGCTCGTTGTATCCCTGTGTGTAGAACAGCGCGTCCGAGCCCGGGGTTTCGCCGCCGACGATATCGGCGAGCACGGTGCGCGCTTCCCGAGTTGCGGCCTGCAGTCGTGTCTCGATGTCCGGCAGGCTGCGGATCCATTCGTCGATGACGGTGAAGCGGATGGGCGTGAAGTCGTGGGCGTCGACGCCGACGTGGAACTCGTGCCCGTGGGGGCCGTGATCGCGGGCATGCGTGTGACCGTGCAGCAGCGGAACGCCCTCGTCGCCGCGTGGGCGGTGCGTCGTATGCCGGTCGGTGCCGTGCGAGTCGCCGCTGTAGGGATAGTGGGATGCCAGGATCCGGTACCCGCGGCGGGTGCCCTCGATGACCTCGGGGAGTATGCTCCACCCGGCCGCCTCGTACAGCGGGGCGAATCGTTCGATCGCGCGCCTTGACTGTGTTGCCGGCGAAACTCGGTCGTGGTTGCCGGGCACGAGAAATCGTCGCCCGTTCAGGTGCTCGGTCAGCCCGACAGATTCCTCGATCGGTCCGAGCGCGAGGTCACCGAGATGAAGGACGATGTCGTCCGGTCCCACGACCTCGTTCCACCGTCGCACCAGCTCCGCGTTCATCTCTTCCACGGTCGCGAACGGGCGGTCGGCGAGTTCGCTGATCCGTGCGTGGCTGAAGTGCTGGTCCGAGGTGACGAAGTCCACCTGGTCGAAGTCAAACCACGGATACTGGCTCACACCGGCCTCCTTCGATGAGCGTGGCCCTCGAGAAATCTAGGGATATCTATCGTTTCGCTAGACGGGTGTAGATGTTCCTAGAGATCATCGAGGTCGACCCCGAAGCGCGCCGCCAGATCCTCGAGCGGTTCACCGCTCATGCCATCCCGCTCACGCACCACCCGCTCGACCTCGCGGTCGTCGATTGCTTCGACCAGCTCCTCGAGTACTCGGTCGATGTCGCCGCCGTTCGCGGCGGCGACTCGCGCCACTTCCCTTGCCGCGTCAGCGAGCGTGTAGAGACGCTCCCAGGGGTGGTCTCCGTGACGGGCGATCGCGACGGTCTCACGAGTGTAGGAGCGGTCGTCCCCGGCGACGAGCCAGCGTTCCTCGCCCTCAGCGGTGATGAAGAAATCGACCACACACTCACCGCACGGCATCTTGTAGACGCCCGGTTCGGTGGGCGCCGCCTCGGTCGCACGCGTGATCATCTCGCGGATGACGCCTTCCCAATCGATCGCCGGTTCATCGTCGCCCATGGTGACCTCCCGAAGTAGAACAGAGAAGTGTCTCACTTCGGCACCGCGGCGTCTAGGGCTCAGCCCCGTCGCGTTCGCGCATCAGTTCGCTTGACCACCGATGGTCTACCCGAGCTGGTGGGCAAGAATCACAGCCTGCACGCGGTCGCGGACGCCGAGCTTGGCGAAGATTCGGTTGATATGCGTCTTCACCGTTGCGGGTGAGAGATGCAGTGCCTGGCTGATCTCGCCGTTGGAGAGGCCGAGCGCGATCGCGTTGAAAACGTCGCGTTCTCGGGGGGACAGAACCGAGAGGCCCTGTCCGCCCGGGACGGGCTGGTCGCGGCCGGTGTAGGCGTCGATGAGCTGCCGTGTGATGCGGGGCGTCACGATGGCATCGCCTCGAGCGACGACGCGTACGGCGTCCACGAGTTCTTGGTGTGTCGCAGTTTTGACGAGGAACGCACTCGCCCCCGCGCGGAGTGCCCCGAAGGCGTACTCGTCCAAGTCGAACGTCGTGAGTACGATCACGCGGCTCCGCAGCCCGCCGTCGACAATTGCGCGGGTGGCGTGGATACCGTCTTGACGCGCTGTGGGTGACGGAACGCCGCACCCGACTGTCGGCCGGCTATCTCGGCCGGCGGTTCGCGGAGCTGCGGGACGAGGCCGGCTTGTCAAAGGCCCTGACTCTGCACAGCCTCCGGCATTCGTACGTGACGCACCTGCTCGAGTTCGGCTACGCCGACCGATTCGTCCAGGAGCAGGTCGGGCACATGCATGCTTCGACGACCTCGATCTACGCCTCCGTCAGCTCGGACTTCAAGAACCGGGTATTCGCGGACGCATTGAAGGCCCTCATCGAAGGAGAAGCAGATGACCGTTGAGCTCGAGACCGCATGGAACCTCCGCAGCGTGATGGCCTCGCGCGGGATCTTCCAGACCTCCAAGCTGAAGCCGTTGCTCGAGGAGCGGGGCGTCGACCTGTCCCGGGAACAGGTGTACCGACTGGTGACGCAAGCACCGCAGCGGGTTCGCATCGACGTGCTCGCCGCGCTGTGCGACGCGTTGGAGTGCTCGCTCGACGACCTCGTGCAGGTCACCCGCCGGGAGGCTGCGGCCCCGGTCGCGGTGGGTGAAGAGGCGACGCGGGGTGCGATCGGCGATCTGCGGCCCGTGCGGGCCACGATCCGTCGCCCGCGCTCGAAGTAGGCCGCGGTGGCGAAGCCTCCGCAGGAGCCCAGGGTTGCTGAGGTCGCCGGGCTCGTCCACGCGATCGCGCCGGAGATCCCGGTGGAGCGCCTTGTTGAGATCGTGGCTGAAGTCGCACCCGTGCCGCTCACCCAACGGCGTCTCGAACTCGCACTCCTCAAACAACCTGGAGTCCTCGAAGGGCGACACCGGAACGTACCGGTGACGGTGCAGGATCTGGCCCACGCTCTCGTGAACGAGGGTGCCGGGCGGGTCGTCTTGCCTACATGCGATTCCTGTGGACGTGCCGTTCGGATGCCTCACAAGACGCAGACCGGCGGTCGCCACTGCTCGCGCTGTGAACGGAATGCCCGATCGGTCGCGTGTGCCAGATGCGGACGAGTTCAGCCCGTGCAGCGCACCGTCGATGGGCAACGGTTCTGCCGGGACTGCTGGCGAGCCGATCCGCGGTCGTTCGGCGACTGCTCGCGATGCGGGCAGAACGCCACGATTATCGTCCGTCGCCCCGCGCTCGTCTGTCTCGCGTGCTACACCGCGCCGGTCAAGATGTGCGAGCTCTGCGGGGAGCCGGGCCGCGTAGCGACGCACCTGGACGGCCGACGGGTCTGCGCCCGCTTCTACTACGCGATGCGACGCCCCCAGCCGTGCCCGGAGTGCGGGCGGAAGGTGTTCCTCACTGGCTTCATGAATGGGCACAAGGTCTGCGCCGAGTGCGCAGGAGCTCCCGTGACGATGGCATGCCCGGGATGCGGGACGATCGAAGAGGTGCGCAAGCACCGGCTATGCGTAGAGTGCCGGCGACCTATCGCCATCCAGCAACTGCTTGCTGACGACAGCGGAGAGATCCGCCCCGAGCTGCACCCGCTCGCGGAGTATCTGGTGACGCACCACGGCAGTGCGATCTCCCTCGAGCGGTGGCTGTACAAGAGCCGCTGTGCGGTCGTCCTCCGTGAGCTCGCCGATGGCACGCTGCCCCTCACCGCGGACGCGATCATGACCAGAGCGCACGCCGGCCAGTCCGTGGCATTCCTGCTCTCGCTCCTCATCCGCTCAGGCGTGCTGCCCGATTTCGACATCCAAGCGGCGAGGTTCGAGCACTGGTTCCAACGGTGGCTTCCGACCGTCCCCCATCCCGAGGACCGGCTCCTCCTACGGCGGTACTGCACCTGGGAGCTGCTGCCGTCGGGCAGATCACTCAGGGGCAGACCAGCTACGGCCGTCCGATCCGGCTCCACCTATCAGAAGGTGCGTGCGGCGCTGAAGCGGTGCGCGGCCCTCCTGCAGCAGATCCGCGCGAGCGGCGAAACGCTGACGACATACCCGCAGCGATCTCTCGACGGCTTCCTCACCGGTTCGCCCTCACAACGGGATGCCCTCGCGCCGTTCACCCGGTGGCTGCGACGGCACCGCCTGAGCCGCCTCCGGGTCGAGTTCCGCAGCCATCGCCTCGAAGGGCGCGACTACGCCGCCGACCATCGGTGGACGATGGCACGCGCGTTCATCACGCGAGACGACATGGATCCCGTGACGCGAGTCAGCGGATTGCTCGTCCTGTTCTACGGGCTCCACCTGACCCGCATCGCAGCGATCACCCGCGCACAAGTCGATACGACCGCGCGCCCCATGACGCTGACGGTCGGAACTGAACCGATCGAGCTGCCCGAAGTCCTCGCCGAAGCAATGGTCCAGCTCCTCGACGGCAACCGCTCCGACACTTGGCTCTTCCCGGGCAGGAACCCGGGCCGACCGATCACCCCCGGGCCGCTCAGCCGTCGACTCCGTCAAGAAGGACTCCTCGCCGGCAGCGCTCGTGTCACCGCGCTGATGGACCTCACCCGACAACTGCATCCTCGAATCGTGTCCGACCTGCTCGGCATCACGGCGTCATCAGCTGCCGCCTGGGCACGCCTCTCCGGGGGCGAATGGTCCGACTATCCCGCGCTGCGCTCAACCTCGACCTGAGCACCAATGGCCTCCCGCTACGCTTGCGCCTCCAGTGGGACTGCCTGAATTATCGGACAGACCCCCGGGCTTGGCTACAGATAGCGGCAGACCTGATCCGAGCTGCACGTGTCGGGCTCGACGTGCTCGGCCTGGTCGCGGAGCCCGGCGAGGGTGTCGCGCAGGTCGTGGAGCTGCCTGAGCTGCTGGTCGATATCGGTGAGGCGTGCGTCGAGGAGGTCGCGGACGTGGCTGCAGGGCGCTTGGCCGTGGTCGCGGATGTGGAGGATCTGCTGGATCTGGGCGAGGGTGAGTCCAGCGGCTTGGCCGCGGTGGATGAAGTCGATTCGGGCGATGGTCTCGGCGGTGTAGTTGCGGTAGCCGCTGGGCGTGCGCCCGGCCGGCGGCAGGAGCCCCTGGTCCTCGTAGAACCGCAACGTCTTCGCCGTGGTGCCGGCCGCGTCGGCGAGCTCTCCGATCCGCATTCCCCGCCCCCCCTTTTCGCTGGTCGCAAATTTCGTGCTTGACCTTCCCCTGTGGTGGAAGGTTCATGATGAGTGTATCAGCGGGATGTTCCAAGATGTCCAGGGAGGAATAAGGATGCCATCGAGGTTTGATCTGGCCGTGATTGGGTCGGGTGGCGCGGCATTCGCCGCGGCGATCCGCGCCACCACACTGGGAAAGTCGGTGGTGATGATCGAGCGCGGCACGTTGGGCGGCACGTGCGTGAACACGGGGTGCGTTCCGTCCAAGGCGCTGCTCGCGGCCGCCGAGGCCCGCCACGTGGCCGCGGATGCGGGCTCCCGGTTCCCGGGGATCGCCGCCACCGCTGGCCCGGTAGACATGCACGGGCTGGTGGGTGGCAAGCAGGACCTGGTCGAGGCGATGCGGCGTGAGAAGTACATCGATGTGGCCGAGGCCTACGGCTGGCCGGTCCGCCAGGGCGAGGCGGCGTTCGCCGGAACCCCGGACGCGCCGGTCGTCGAGGTCACCGCCGCGGACGGCACCGTCGAAACCATCGAGGCCGCCCACTACCTCATCGCCACAGGCTCCCGCCCGTGGGCTCCTGCCATCGAGGGACTGGACGGCGTCGGCTACCTCACGTCGACGTCGGCGATGGAGCTGTCCGAGGTCCCGGGCTCGCTGCTGGTGCTCGGCGGCGGCTATGTGGCCCTGGAGATGGCCCAGCTGTTCGCCCGGCTCGGCTCGAAGGTGACTCTGCTGGTGAGGTCCCGGCTGGCGTCGAAGGAGGAGCCGGAAGTCTCCAAAGCGTTGCAGGGAGTTTTCGCGGACGAGGGCATCCGGGTTGTCCGCCGCGCCATCCCCACCCGCGTCACCCGCGACCCGGGCACCGGCCAGATCGTCGCCGCGGCCGAGGTCTCGGGCGGCGTGCAGGAGTTCCGTGCCGACGAGATCCTCGTCGCGCTCGGCCGCGCCCCGGTCACCGACGGGCTCAACCTCGAGACCGTGCAAGTGAAGACCGGCGCGGCCGGAGAGGTCGTGGTCACCGACCAGTTGCAGTCCTCCAACCCTCGCGTCTGGGCGGCTGGGGATGTCACCAGGCACCCCGAGTTCGTCTACGTCGCAGCCCGGCACGGCACGTTGGTCGCCGAGAACGCCTTCACTGACGCCAGCACGTCGGTCGACTACACGCGGATGCCGCGGGTCACATTCACGAGCCCTGCCGTCGGCGCGGTCGGGATGACCGAGAAGGAGGTCATCGCGGCCGGGATCCGCTGCGACTGCCGTGTCCTGCCACTGGAGTACGTGCCCCGCGCGCTGGTGAACCGGGACACCCGCGGGTTCATCAAGATGGTCGCCAACGCGGACACCGGCGAGATCCTCGGCCTGACCGCGGTCGCCAAGGACGCCGGCGAACTCGCCGCCGCAGGTGTCCACATCCTCGGCAAGACCATCACCGAGGTCGCCGACGCGTGGGCCCCGTACCTGACCACGGCCGAAGGCATCCGGATCGTCGCCAAGGCCTTCACCACCGATGTGTCGATGCTGTCCTGCTGCGCCTGACCGCGCGCCAGACAGCGAATCCACCCCATCAGAAACTGGAGCCTCGCCCGCTCCTCGATCGGCCCGCCCGGGTCGAATCGATCTCCCCGGCCAGCGGCGACACGATCCGCGTCACCGTCGACTCGACCGCCGGTGTCACTAGCGTGGAACCGGCGACCGCGGTGGTGTCCTTGGTCAGCCCCGAGGCCATGCACTCGATTCGCTCCTCGTTCTGCAACCAGGTCCACTACTTCGCTTCCCGCGAGGACGCCGCCGGATGGCTCACGGAACACCCCATGGCCCAAATCCTCACGGTCGCCGATGCCTTCGAGGTTGGCAGCACCCTGATCACCGAAATGCTCGAGCGCCCCCGGACCGGTGCCGACGAACTGTCTGGAAGCTGCTGCGGTCCCGAGACCTGCTGCTGAGACGGCACCACGAGAGGACAGAACACCAATGCCTCCCAACCAGGACGACCAGCGAGGCGGCCGTGGCCTGCTCCCCGGAGCCGTCGCCGCACTGCTCGTGGTCGGCTGCTGCGCCCTCCTTCCACTTCTCGTCGTCGGAGGCACGATCACAGGGATCGGCACCCTCCTCCGCAACCCGTGGGTGATCACGGGCGGTGCCGCACTCCTGATCCTCGCGGTGGTTGCAAGCATCGTGATGACAGCGCGTGCCAGGCGACACCGTGGCGAGAACGACCCCGACTGCTGCCCGCCCCTTCGCCCGACCATAACGAAGACAGACCCGAGGCGAAGGGAAACCGGAACCAAATGATCATGGCCATTAGACCCCGGCATACGGCCCGCCCGATAGGCCCCTAGCCAGCAGGCAAGTCGCCGATCAACGCGCGCGAACTCTGATGTGAAATCTAAAGGTCATCCGCATGGTCCCGGATCAAGCCGTCACGCGGCGGCGACGTCCTGCGCGGTCACGTGCTTGCCTTCCGCGTCGACGCGGCGCGCAGGCCGTTGAGGATCACGATCACCTCGGCGATCTCGTGCACCAGCACCACCGCCGCAAGCCCCAGGACGCCAAAGAGGGCGAGCGGGAGCAGGGCGGTGATGATCAGCAGCGACAGGATGATGTTCTGGTTGATGATGCGCCGCCCCCGACGGGCATGGGCGAACGCGCGCGGGAGAAGCCGCAGATCGTGACCGGTGAAGGCCACGTCGGCCGACTCGATCGCGGCGTCGGAGCCCGTCGCGCCCATCGCGATCCCGATGTCCGCGGCGGCCAGCGCAGGGGCGTCGTTGATGCCGTCGCCGATCATCGCGACCGGCCCCTTCGCACCGAGCTCTGCGATCGCGGCGGCCTTGTCTTCGGGGCGCAGCTCGGCGCGGACGTCATCGATCCCTGCATGCGCAGCGAGGGCGCGGGCGGTGCGGGCGTTGTCGCCGGTGAGCATGGTCACCCCGATGCCCTGGGTCGCGAGGGTGCGGACCACTTCAGGGACCTCGGGGCGCAGCTCGTCGCGGACGCCGATCGCGGCGACCGGGACGCCGCCGCGGTGGACGATCACGACTGTCATGCCCTGCTCCTCCAGCCCCGCGACCCGGTCGCCGAGGGTCCCGGCGTCGAGCCAGCGCGGGCTGCCGACGGTGATCCGCGCGCCGGCGAGCTCGCCCTCGATGCCGTGCCCGGCCTGCTCGGTCACGCCCTCCGCCGCAGGGGCATCCGGCGCTGCGGCGGTGATCGCGGCGGCGAGGGGGTGGGTGCTGTGCTGCTCCAGAGCGGCCGCCCACGCCAGCGCCTCCGCCTCGCTCACACCGTCCACGGTGAGGACGGCGGTGACGGCGGGCTCGTTGCGGGTGAGGGTGCCGGTCTTGTCGACGGCGACGTGGCGGATCACGCCGAACCGCTCGAACGCGGCACCGGACTTGATGATCACGCCGAACTTGCTCGCCGAGCCGATCGCCGCGACCACGGTCAGCGGCACGGAGATCGCCAGTGCGCAGGGCGATGCCGCGACCAGCACGACCAGGGCGCGGGTGATCCACAGCTCCGGGTCGCCGAGCAGCGAGCCGATGATCGCGACCAGGGCGGCGAGGATCAGCACGCCCGGGACGAGAGGGCGGGCGATGCGGTCGGCGAGGCGGGCGCGGTCGCCCTTCTCCGCCTGAGCCTTCTCCACGAGGTCGACGATCGTGGTCAGTGAGTTGTCGGTGCCTGCCGCGGTCGTTTCGACCTCCAGTGCCCCGGCGGTGTTGATTGCGCCGGCGGAGACGGCATCGCCGGGTTCGACCTCGACCGGGATCGACTCCCCGGTGATCGCGGACGTGTCCAGGCTGGAACGTCCCGTGCGGACGACGCCGTCGGTCGCGATCCGCTCACCCGGCCGCACCAACATCAGCTGCCCGACAGCCAGATCCTTCGCGGCGACCTCGACCGAGACGCCGTCGCGGCGGATGGTGGCGGTCTCCGGGACGAGCTTGAGCAGTGCCCGCAGCCCGCCGCGGGCACGGTCCATCGCCTTGTCCTCCAGCGCCTCGGCGATCGAGTACAGGAATGCCAGCGCTGCGGCCTCCTCGACGTAGCCGAGGATCACCGCGCCGACCGCGCTGATGGTCATCAGCAGCCCGATGCCGAGCTTGCCCTTGAAGAGGTTCCGGATCGCGCCCGGCGTGAACGTCGACGCGCCCAGCAGCAGGCCGATCCAGAACAGCACCAGCGCAGGGATCTCCATCCCGGACCACTCCAGCGCCAGACCGGTGAGGAACGCCACACCGGAGAAGACCGGGACCATGATCCCGCGGTCCCGCCACCAGGGGCGCTCCGCCTCCTCGGCCTCTTCGCCGACTGCGGTCTCAGGCTCGTCGTGCTCGCAGCCGCACGCCGCGCTCACGCGCCCGCTCCCGTCCCGCAGCAGCCCGGCACCGTGCACGAAGCGTCCATGCAGGGCGCGTGCTCGTCCACCGCGAGCGTCACGTCCACCAGCGCGGTCAGCGCCGCCGCGAGGTGCGGGTCCGCGATCTCGTAGCGCGTCTGCCGCCCTTCCGGCTCGGCGACCACGATGCCGCAGTCGCGCAGGCAGGTCAGGTGGTTCGAGACGTTCGAGCGGGTCAGCTCCAGCTCACGCGAGAGCACCGCCGGGTAGCTGGGGCCGTCGAGCAGGGTCATCAGTATCCGGGAGCGCGTCGGGTCCGCCATGGCCCGGCCGAGCCGGTTCATGACGTCGAGACGTGGAGCAATGGTCAGCATGCACTGATCATACAGTGTTGACTGAACTAATCCCAGGATGAATAGTGCACCCTGCGACATTCGGCCCTACCAGTAACCCCGCGGGCGCGCAGCAGCAGCCCGGCGTTTTCGAGCGCGCCGAGGACGCGGACGATGCTGGTGGTGTTGCAGGACACCACCCGGGTCAGGTCCCGGCCGAGCGCGGTGGCGTAGTTGGCCTGGGCGACGAAGGAGTGCCCGGTGGTCGAGTGCGCTTCCCCGCCCTGCACGATCACCTTTACTCCCGCCGCCTGGTAGCGGGGCAGGTTTCCGGCGGCGACGTGCTTGGGGGTCGTATCGACGATCACGTCGCTCTGCGCGAGGAGATCGTCGAGGGTTCCCTCGGGGCGGATGCCGGTGTCCACCATGCCGCTGTGCGCGTCGGGGGTGGCGGCGAATACGGGCAGCCGCGGGACGGCGGATTGTATTCGCCAGTCGGTGACGGTGTCCGCGACGCCCACCAGGTGCATGTCGGGTTGGGCGTGGACGGCGTCGGCGACCCTCTTGCCGATCACTCCGTACCCGTTGACGCCGACTCTGATCCTGTCCATCTTCGTCTCCTTTCGTGGTGTTCTTGAGCCGTGCGCGGGTCAGGGGCGGGGTCGGCGGCGCCGCAGCGTCCACAGCAGATAGCTGCCGAGGGCGCCGATCGTGCCGGTCCCGGCGCCGATCAGGACGCCTTCCCGGGAGCGCCATTTCGTGTTCCCGCCGACGAGGGTGCCGATCCCGCTGATCAGCGCGGCGGCGATCATTCCCGCGACGACACGGTTGCCGACGCGTTCGGCGCGCCCGACGAGAGGTTCCAGCTCCGTCGCGCGCAGGTGCACCTCGAACCCGCCGTCTTCGAGGAGATGCCGGAGCCGGCTCAGGGTGGCGGGCAGCTCGGTGAGCAGTGCCCCGGTGTCGGCTCCCGCGCGCGCCCATCGCCGGGCCAGAGCCGGCAGGGACAGCTGGGCGCGGGTGAGCTGCTCAGCGTAGGGCTGCAGGGCGTCGAGCATCTGGAAGTCCGGATCCAGCCGCGCCGCGGTCCCTTCGGCCATCATCAGCACTTTGAACAGCAGCGCCGTCTCCTGCGGAAGGTGCAGCTGGTGCTGCTGCAGGATGCCGAGCAGCTGCTGGAGCATGATTGCGAGGCTGATCTCCGACAGCGAACGGCCCCGGTAGCGGGCCGTGAACGCGGTGATCGCCTGCCGCAGCCCTGCCCGGTCGACGACGTCGGCGGTCCGGGAGAGTTCTATCAGGGCGGTGGTGAGGGTGTCCGGGTCGTCGCGGGTGAAGGCGAGCACGATGCCGGCGAGGCCGTCCGTGGTCTGTTCGGTGAGCTCCCCGACCATCCCGAAGTCGATCAGCGCGAGCGCGCCGTCGGGCTGCACGAACATGTTCCCGGGATGGGGGTCGGCATGGAAGAACCGGTTGTCGAACACCATCGTGAGCACGATGTCGGCACCCAGCCGCGCGAGTGCGACCCGGTCGATGCCGGCGGCGTCCAGGCCCTCCAGGTCGTCGATCCGCACCCCGCTCATCCGCTCCAGGGTCAGCACGCGCGAGGTCGTGGTCTCCCCGTGCACGCGGGGAATCCGCACCCGCGCCGCGTGGGCGAACTCCTGCGCGAACCGTTCGGCGTTGCGGGCCTCCTGCAGGTAGTCCAGCTCGGCACGCAGCGTGCGGGAGAACTCCTCCACCAGCCCGGGCAGGTCGTACTGCCGGATGGCATCCCAGCGCCGGTCGGCGCGGTCGGCGAGGTTGCGGAGAATGTCCAGGTCTTCATGCACCTGCGCGACCACGCCGGGCCGGCGCACCTTCACGACGACCTCGGTGCCGTCGTGAAGAGTTGCCGCGTACGCCTGCCCGATGGACGCCGCCGCCAGCGGCACCGGGTCGAACTGGGCGAACACGTGCTCTGGGTCGGCGCCGAGCTCTTCACGGAGCACGTCCCGAATGCCCTCCCACGGTGCCGCGGCGACGTCGTCCTGCAGTTTGGCGAACTCGGCGACCCATGCCGCGGGGAGCAGATCGTGCCGGGTGGAGAGGATCTGGCCCAGTTTCACGAACGTCGGCCCGAGCTCCTCCAACGCGACCCGCACATGCTCGGGGTTCGTGTAGGGGTCCTCCTGCCGGGCGTGTCCGAGGGCGCCGCGGTGGAACGGCACCAAGCCGCCCAGGCCCAGCACGCCGGCCAGGACGCCGAGTCCGTGCCGGCGCAGCACGGCCCCGATCTGCCGGTACCGGCTACTCCCCGCGCCCATCAGCTCACGCCCCTCTCGGCTGGAGTGCCGGCCGATGCTCGTTCGAGGATGAAGTCGACGCGCGCGTCGGGGGCGAGTGCGGGGACGGTGACGACGGGAAAGCCCAGCTCCTGGTACACCAGCCCGAGCAGGTCGTGGATGCGCCGCTGCGCGGCGGGGTCCTCGGTGCGCGCGTAGTCGGACGCCAGCGGGAGCAGGTCAAGCAGGAACACCGTCGCGTACCGGGCGCCGGCCAGCGCGCCCAGCAGGGCGGTGCCGGGGGCGAGGCCGAGGAAGCGGTAGTAGGCGAGCGAGTCCGGCAGAGCACGGTCCAGGAACACGGTCTGTTGCGGGTCGAGGGAGCGTTCCTGCTCGATCTGCATGTCGACGACGGCGCGCTGGAACTCGCTCTGCCGTGCCCGCACCTCCGCGGTGCTGCGCCCGGTGATCCGTTGCAGGTCGATGTAGTGGCGGGCGTGCTCGATTGTGGTCGTGTACCCGCGGCCCCGCAGCAGGTTGACCGTGGTGGTCTTGCCCGAGCTGGGACCGCCCGTCACGACGTGCCAACGGGTGGTCTGTGCGGGCCGCGGCTCCTGGATGCCGGTCATGACCTCACCCTACACCCTGTACCCCTACAGGGTATGGTAGATTGTGGGTGGAGGTGCGAGATGGCACACGGGTATGTGGACAACAAGCCGGCGCTGCTGGCGCGGCTGAGCCGCGCGGAGGGTCAGGTGCGCGGGATCGCGCGGATGATCGACGAGGACGTGTACTGCATCGACGTGCTGACCCAGGTGTCGGCGGCGACGAAGGCGCTGGAGTCCGTCGCGCTGTCGCTGCTGGAAGACCACCTCGCGCATTGCGTCGCGCAGGCGACCGCCGAAGGCGGCCCGCTCGCGGAGGAGAAGCTCCGCGAGGCGAACGCCGCGATCGCGCGCCTCGTGCGCTCCTAACGTCGTCCCCACTCACATCGTTCAACGCTCTTGAAGGGAGCACATCATGACCGGACAGGGATTCCAGGACCTCGGCCTGCAGGCGACCAGCACCGGCGGTGGCTGCGCCTGTTGCAGCCCCACCTCCCACGCCACGGCAGCCACCGACACCGGCGCGCCGGCGCAGCAGACGGCGGCGGGTGAGACCGTGTCGGCGCAGTTCCTGGTGGAGGGGATGACCTGCGCGCACTGCGTGCGTAGCGTCACCGAGGAGGTCTCCGCGATCGACGGTGTCTCCGACGTCGCGGTCGATCTGCACGCCGGTGGCGTGTCCACGGTGACGGTGTCCAGCGCGACGCCGGTGGATGCGGAGCGGGTGCGGGCGGCGGTGGAGGAGGCCGGGTACAGCCTCGCCGCAGCCTCATGAGCACGCTGGACGTCGATCTCGACATCACCGGGATGACCTGCGCGTCGTGCGCGACGCGGGTCGAGCGGAAGCTGAACAAGCTGCCCGGGGTGGAGGCGACGGTCAACTTCGCCACCGAGAAGGCCCGCGTGCACTCGGAGGCCCCGGTGCCGGTGGAGGAGCTGATCGCGGCGGTCGAGCAGGCGGGGTACGGAGCGAGCCTCCCAGCCCCGCCTGTGCCCGACACGGCTGAGCAGACCATCCCGCGGGACGATGAGCTGGCGTCGCTGCGGCAGCGGCTGATCGTCTCGGCGGTGCTGGCGGTGCCGGTCGCGGTGCTGTCGATGATCCCCGCCCTGCAGTTCACCTACTGGCAGTGGCTCACGCTCACCCTGGCCGCGCCGGTGGTGGTGTGGGGGGCGTGGCCGTTCCACCGCGCCGCGGCGATCAATGCCCGGCACGGGGCGGCGACGATGGACACTCTGATCAGCGTCGGGGTGCTGGCCGCGTTCGGCTGGTCGCTGTACGCGCTGTTCTTCGGCGGTGCGGGGATGCCGGGAATGCGGATGAGCGTCACCTTCGTCGGCACCCCGCAGGCCGGTGGCCACGAGGTGTACCTGGAGGTCGCCGCGCTGGTGACCGTGTTCATCCTCCTCGGCCGCTACCTCGAGGTTCGTGCCAAGCGGCAGTCCGGCGAGGCCCTGCGCGCCCTGCTGGAGCTCGGCGCCAAGGACGCAGTGATCCTCCGCGAAGGCACTGAGCAGCGCGTCCCCGTCGCACAGCTCGTTCCGGGTGATGTCGTGGTGGTGCGGCCGGGTGAGAAGATCCCCGCCGACGGCCTCGTCACCGAGGGAATGTCCGCGGTGGACGAGTCGATGCTGACCGGCGAGTCCGTGCCGGTCGAAGTCGCCCCCGGCGCCCGCGTGGTCGGCGCGACTGTGAACACCGGCGGGCGCCTGCTCGTGCAGATCACCCGCGTCGGCGCCGACACCGAGCTGGCCCGGATGGCGCGGCTGGTCGAGGAGGCGCAGACCGGCAAGGCCCAGGTGCAGCGCCTCGCCGACCGGGTGTCGGCCGTCTTCGTCCCCATCGTCATCGTCCTCGCCCTGGCCGCGTTCGCCGGGTGGCTGATCGCGGGGGCGCCCTTGGAGGTCGCCTTCACCGCCGCGGTGACCACCCTGATCATCGCCTGCCCGTGCGCGCTGGGGCTGGCGACGCCGACCGCTCTGCTGGTCGGCACCGGCCGCGGCGCCCAGCTGGGCATCCTCATCCGCGGACCCCAGGTGCTCGAGCAGACCCGCCGCATCGACACCGTCGTGCTCGACAAGACCGGCACCATCACCGCCGGCACCATGACCGTCACCGGCATCCACCCCGCTCCCGGCACCGATGAGGCGGAGCTGATCCGGTTCGCCGCGGCGCTCGAGCACGGCTCCGAGCACCCCATCGGCCGCGCCATCACCGCCGCAGCCGACGGCCCGACGGATGCCGTGGAGTCATTCGCCGCCGAGGCCGGTCAAGGCGTGCAGGGCATCGTCGACGGCCGCCTGGTCGCCGCCGGCCGCGCCTCCTGGATCACCACCCAATGGGCGCTCCCCATCCCCGCCGAGCTCGCCGCGACCATCGCGGCGGACGAGGCGGCGGGGGCGACGGTGACGGTGGTGGCGTGGGACGGGCAGGTGCGCGGGGCGATCAGCGTCGCCGACACCATCAAACCCACCAGCCGTGAGGCGGTCGCACGGCTCCGGGAGCTCGGGTTGACCCCGATCCTGCTCACCGGCGACAACCCCGGCGCCGCCCGCGCGATCGCCAACCAGGCCGGGATCGAGGACGTCCGCGCCGGGGTCACCCCGCAGGGCAAGCTCGACACCATCCGCGACCTGCAGGCCGCGGGCCGGGTGGTCGCGATGGTCGGCGACGGCGTCAACGACGCCGCAGCCCTCGCCGCCGCCGACCTCGGGATCGCGATGGGCACCGGCACCGACGCGGCCATCACCGCCGCGGACCTGACCATCGTCTCCGGCGACCTGATGCTGGTCCCGGACGCGATCCGGCTGGCCCGCCGCACCCTGGGTACGATCAAGGGGAACCTGTTCTGGGCGTTCGCGTACAACGTCGCCGCGATCCCGGTCGCGATGCTCGCCCTGCTCAACCCCATCCTCGCCGCCGCGGCAATGGCGTTCAGCAGCGTGTTCGTCGTCACCAACAGCCTCCGCCTGCGCCGCTTCCGCCCCCTGCCCACCCCGACCGCCGTGTCCACCCTCT
>NZ_JBXAFF010000022.1:0-53027 GCF_058792815.1 Microbacterium sp. MPR-TSA4 | reverse complement strand
GCGATCTTCACTCCCGACAAGCCGGTGATCTTCGCCTACCACGGCTACCCGTGGCTGATCCACCGACTCACCTACAAGCGCGCCGGGCACCAGAACCTGCACGTGCACGGCTTCCAGGAGCGCGGCACCACCACGACCCCGTTCGACATGGTCATGCTCAACGACCTCGACCGGTACCGGCTCGCGATCGACGTCCTCGACCACGTCCCGGGCCTCGCCGCCCGCCACGCCGGCCTGCGGCAGGAGCTGCAGGACGCCCGCCTGCACGCCCGCGCCCACACCCGCGAGCACGGCACCGACATCCCCGCCGTCGCCGACTGGCAATGGCCCCACCCCGACACCACCGACCCCACCCTCGGGAAGGAACCGAAATGAGCGACACCAGAACCGTGACCCTGCAGGTCAGCGGCATGATCCGCGCGACCTCCAAGAACGTCACCGAAGCCCACCTGAGCCGACAACCCGGAGTGATCGCCGTGGACGCGAACCCGGTCTCACAGACCGCGACCGTCACCTACGACCCCGAGACCACCTCGGTCGCCCACCTCCAGCAATGGGTCATCGACTGCGGGTATCACTGCGCCGGCCAGTCCGTCCCCGACCATATCTGCGACCCCGCGCACGACCCGCACGACGAGGGTGCGCACGACCACAGCGCCCACCACGGCCCCGCAGCTGAGGGCGCACAAGAACCGCACGCGAGTCACGACGCGCACGAGGGCCACACGGATGCCACGGGTCACGCCAGCCACGCGGGCCATAAGGGTCCTGCGGGCTATCACGACGACCCCGTCCACGACCACGCCGCTGGCCACGACCACACGCACGCCCCGTCGGCGACGGCGGATGACGGTGAGCATGCCGGTCACCACGTCGAGCACGCCGGTCACACCGCGGCCGCGGGTGGGCACGATCATGGTGCAGCGTCGGGTCACAGTGCGCAGGAGATGATGGGCCACGGTGGGCATCACGGCGGGATGTCGATGGACGCGATGATCCGCGACATGCGCAACCGGTTCCTGGTCGCGCTGATCCTGTCGATCCCGATCACCCTGTGGTCTCCGATCGGGCGGGAGGTGATCGGATTCGAGGTGCCGGCACCGTTCGGGCTGCGCGATGACGTGTTCATGCTGATCCTGTCGCTGCCGGTGATCTTCTACTCGGCGTGGATCTTCTTCGACGGCGCCTACCGGGCGCTGCGCGCGAAGACCCTCGACATGATGGTGCTCGTCGCAGTCGGTGTCGGCGCCGGCTGGCTGTACTCCCTCGCGGTCACCCTCACCGGCGGCGGTGAAGTGTTCTACGAAGCCGCCACGGTGCTTGCCACCTTCGTGCTGCTGGGGCATTGGGTGGAGATGCGCGCCCGCGGCGGCGCGAACGACGCCATCCGCACCCTCCTGGAGCTCGCACCCTCGCAGGCGGTCGTGATCCGTGACGGGCAGGAGGTCGAGATCCCCACCAGCGAGGTCGTCCCGGGGGATCTGATGCTGGTGCGGCCGGGGGCCAAGATCCCCACCGACGGTGTCGTGGAATCCGGAGAGTCCGAGGTGGACGAGTCGATGGTCACCGGCGAGTCCATGCCGGTGGACAAAGCGCCCGGGTCGGAGGTGATCGGAGCGACCGTGAACACCGTCGGCACCCTCCGCGTCACAGCCACCAAAGTCGGCTCGGACACGGCGTTGGCGCAGATCGTGAAGCTCGTGCAGGAGGCGCAGAACTCCAAAGCCCCCGGGCAGCGCCTCGCCGACCGGGCAGCGTTCTGGCTCGTCCTGGTCGCCCTGATCGGCGGCACCCTCACCTTCCTGGTGTGGCTGCTCGCCGGCGCTGCAATCCCGATGGCGGTCCTGTTCGCTATCACCGTCGTCGTCATCACCTGCCCCGACGCGCTCGGCCTCGCCACCCCGACGGCGATCATGGTCGGCACCGGGCTCGGCGCGAAACGGGGCGTGTTGTTCAAGAACGCCTCCGGGATCGAAACCGCCGCCCACATCGACACGGTCGTGTTCGACAAGACCGGCACCCTCACCAAGGGGGAGCCGGAGGTCACCGACTACATCCCCGTCGGCGGCGACGAGCTCGAGACTCTCTCCCTCGCGGTCGCGTTGGAGCGGGAATCCGAGCATCCTCTGGCGAAAGCGATCGTGAATTACGCCGACGCCCGCGACATCCCCCGTCGCACCGCGACCGCGTTCCGAAACGTCACCGGGCAGGGCGCGATCGCCACCGTCGACGGTCGACAGGTCGTCCTCGGCAACCCGCGCCTTCTCACCGGGGAGGGGATCGACATCAGCGGGGTGCAGGCCGCTCAGCAGGACCTGGCTGGGTCCGGCCGCACCGCGATCCTGTTCGCCGTGGACGGGCAAGTCGCCGGGATCATCGGTCTCGCCGACGCACCCCGGGACACCGCAAAGACCGCGATCGACGCTCTCCACGAGCAGGGCGTCGAGGTCGCAATGCTCACCGGGGACAACAAGCCCACCGCCGACCGGATCGCCGCTCTCCTCGGCATCGACACCGTGATCGCGGATGTGCTCCCCGAGGACAAGTCCGCGAAGGTCGCCGAGCTGCAGAAGACGGGCAAGAAGGTCGCGATGGTCGGCGACGGCGTCAACGACGCCCCCGCCCTCGCCCAGGCCGACCTCGGCATCGCGATCGGCGCCGGCACCGACGTCGCCATCGAGACCGCCGACGTGGTCCTGATGCGCTCGGACCCGCTCGATGTTGCGATCGCACTCAAGATCGGCAAGGGCACACTGCGAAAGATGCGGCAGAACCTGGGCTGGGCCATCGGATACAACGCCGCCGC
This sequence comes from Microbacterium sp. MPR-TSA4, assembly GCF_058792815.1. Classification (NCBI taxonomy): domain Bacteria; kingdom Bacillati; phylum Actinomycetota; class Actinomycetes; order Micrococcales; family Microbacteriaceae; genus Microbacterium; species Microbacterium sp. MPR-TSA4. The sequence goes on along the minus strand of NZ_JBXAFF010000022.1, from coordinate 50,221 downwards.
CCTCCCCATCGCCGCTGGCGTGTTCTATCCGGCGTTCGGGATCATGCTGTCCCCGGAGATCGCCGCCCTGTCGATGTCCGGTTCCTCCGTGATCGTCGCCGTCAACGCCCTCCTCCTCAAGCGGCTCCGCCTGCCCGCCCAGGCGCCCGCTGCGACGACCATGCAGAAGGAGCCCGAACATGCCTGACCGTCCGCTCTCTCCCACACCGTCCTCCCCGATGCTGCTGACCCGACGAGGTGTGCTCGGACTCGGACTGGGCGCCGTCGCGGCAGCCGTGCTCGCCTCCTGCACCCCCGCGCCGCAATGGGTGACACCCACCGGCGCAGCGGTGTCCGGCACGGAGAAGAACCGCGGCGGCACCGGCCGAGTCACCACCGTCGACCTCACCGCCGCCCCCACCACGCTCGACCTGGCCGGTACCGCCGCCGCCACCTGGGCGTTCGGAGGTATCCCCGCCCCGGTAATCCGGCTCACCGCAGGCGACACGCTGAAAGCGACCGTCCGCAACCAGCTCGACGCGGACACCTCCGTGCACTGGCACGGACTCGCCCTCCGCAACGACATGGATGGGGTCCCTCCGGTAACCCAAGCCCCCATCGCCCCGGGCGGACAGTTCGCATACGAGTTCGTCACCCCGCATCCGGGCACCTACTGGTTCCACCCCCACGTCGGCCCGCAACTGGACCACGGCCTCTACGGTGCGCTCATCATCGACGACCCGGACGAGAAGGTGACGTGGGACGACGAATGGGTGCTGATCCTCGACGACTGGCTCGACGGCGTCACCGCCACCCCGGACCAGGTCCTCACCGACCTCTCGAAGGGCATGGGAGACATGGGCGGGATGGGCGACATGTTCATGCGGATGGGGAACCTGCTGATGGGCGCCACCTCCGAGCTGCTCGGCGGCGACGCCGGCGACGTCTACTACCCGCAGTACCTTATCAACGGCAAACCCAAAGCCGACCCCGCCCAATTCACCGGCACTCCTGGTGCCCGGGTGCGGATCCGTGTCATCAACGCCGGCAGCGACACCGCGTTCCGGTTCGCGATCGGCGGCCACACCCTGACGATCACCCACACCGACGGGTTCCCGGTGGATCCTGTCGAGGTCGACAGTGTCCTGATCGGGATGGGCGAACGCTACGACCTGCAGGTCACCCTGGACGATGGGGTGTTCCCTGTCGTCGCCGACGCGGAAGGCAAGCAGGATCGCGCGTTCGCGCTCGTTCGCACCGCCGCTGGCACGGCTCCGGCCAGCGACGTCCCCGTCGCCGAGCTCGGCACCGGCAGGGTCGGCACCGCTGCCGGACTGAGCGCGACCGCCTCCGTCACCCTGCACCAGGCATCCCCCGACCGGGTCGTGCACCTCGCGCTGACCGGGGGGATGGAGGCGTACGACTGGGGGATCAATGGGCGCCGGTTCGACATGAACGACCCGTTGCGGGACGCGCACGCGGTCAGTATGGGGGAGCGGGTGCAGTTGCGGATCCGCAATGACACCGAGATGTGGCATCCGTTCCACCTGCACGGCCACACCTACCAGCACGCGAACGGCGGCCCCCGGAAGGACACCTCCATCATCCTCCCGGGCCAGACCCTGACAGTCGACTTCGACGCCGACAACCCCGGCCAGTGGGTCGCGCACTGCCACAACATCTACCACGCCGAGACCGGCATGACCACGGTGCTCGGATACCAGTCATGAACCGCGCGTTCATCCCCAGCACGGGAGGATGATCGCGCGGGCGATCGGACGGCGGCGGCGGACGTCAAGTCTAAGTGGACTTCCTACTCTTATGTAGGGATCTGCCATTTCGCGCGGAATCCTGCTGACGAAACTGCTGCCAATTAGCGTGGAATCCCCGAGTTCTCCGCCACCTTGACCGGGAACCTACACGGATCTCAGATTGGGGATCTCGGGCGAGCATCGAACAGGGGATGCCTGCCCGGAATGTCACCGGAGGGTGCGGATGAACCAACAGGGGTAGTGCCTGTTGGACGATTTGAGGTTGAGTCCGTCGCCGAGGTTGAAGGGGAGCGATTCTCCGGCCTGCAGCACGTCATAGCCGCCGCGCTGGTAGAACGCTGCAGCGTCGGCAGCGCACCCGCCGTAGATGAACTTGATCCCGGTGGCGAAGCCGGGCACCATCCCGAGCAGGACGGTTCCCAGGCCGCGGCCCTCCCAGGTCGGGGTCACGGCGAGCGCGGTCACTCGGACGGCGATTCCGTCGCCGGGGACTTCGATTCCTTCGAGCACGACGACGCCGGCGAGCTCTCCGTTCAGCGTGGCCTTGATGCCGCCTGCCGCGGCCGCCAGGGTGAAGGGGTTGTCACTGGTGATCCTTCCGTTCAGCAGCTGCTCGATCTCTGGGCGAGCCTCCGCTGCGAAAGCGCGGAACTCGAGGCCGGCGGCGACGGCTGCCTGCGCGTGCTCGAGGTATCTGTCTCGCACGCGGCTCTCGGGCCATCCCTTCCTCAGCAGCTGGGGCATCGTGTGGTTCCTTTCGTCGATCGCTCGAGGTCTGTCCTCGTGTCGTGGTGTCGGTGGCCAGCATCGCGCACTCAGAGAGTGAGCAGCTGTGTCGCGGCTTTGGGGTATGGGGTCCGCTCGAGCGCGATCGCTTGGCGGCTGCGCTGCCGGACACTGCCGAGGGGCCAGGCGTAGCGGTGATTGCCGGGGTGGCGGATCTTGCGCACGCCGATCTCCTCGAGCGCGTCGCGCAGCCACGACCGCGGCTCCTCACCCGCACGTCTGGCGCGCGCACCGAGAGCGATCAGGTGCCGCTCTCCGGCATCGGCGCCTTGTTCGCCGGTGCGGATCTTCGACAATGTGCGCTCCGAGAGGACGATGCCGGCCGAGGGGACGTAGTTCAGCGTCCGTGCCGTCGACCGGCCGAGCGCGATCGCGTTGGTGGCCTGATAGATCACTCCGACATGGCCGGGCGTGATTGTCTCGGTGCGCGTGCTCAGCTGCCCGAGCTCGTCGACGTCGGTGACCGTTCTCTGTCGCGGCATCGGGTCGGCGAAAGAGACGACGCCACGGATGCCGGCCGCTGCCGCTTGCCTCCAGACCTGGCCGAGGAACCATGACTCGGCATTGGCCGGCACAGCGTCGACGAGCACGAAGCGGCCGAGCTCGAGCGATTCGGTGAACGGGTCGAGCTCGGGGAAGACGTTCGTCAGCACTGCTGCACTCATGGGCACCGACAGGACGGCGACGCCGACGAGACCAACTCCGTCGACGATGAGCCGAGGGTCATCGGTGAACAGCCCCCAGGCGAAACGCGCTGCGGGGTATGAGGCCGCGTAGTGATGCGTGCAGACGAACGCTCTGGCCTGGGCCTCGGGGATCTGATCGACGTGGAACCTGCGGGCATCGAAGCCGCCTTCGGAGACCCGCCGCCAGGATGAGCGGCCGAGGGTCCACCGCTGGCAAGCGGTGGACGCCGGCGTGAGTGTGGAGCTCGTCATCCGCGGGTCAGCTGTCGGATGCTGTCGGCGAGATCCTCGTCGACGTCCACGAACTCACCCGTGGAGGCCTGGAAGCCGATGAGAGAGCATCGGCAACGCGCCCGTCGAGGCGAGCACGCCTCCTCGACTGATGGCAAGCACGCGGTGGCGGGCGGTGCCGTCCGCGAACCGGGCCAGCAGCGCCTGCAACTCCAGCGGTGCGGTGTTCAGGAGCGCGTCCTGGAGGTCACGAGCGGCCTGCTTCGCGATCGCGAGCATCGCGGGATGGGATGCCCCGACTGGAGAGGCGAGGGCGAGCGAGCCGATGACCCGCTGCGATCGTTCCCAGTTGCCGCTGGACCTCGAGGTCCTCGCGAAGCTCGACCTGCCGGTGCTGCTCATCCACGGGACCCAGGATGTCGTCATCCCGGTATCCCGCACATGGGAGCTGCTGAACGTGATCCCGAACGCGGATGCGCACGTCTTCAGCCAGTGCGGACACTGGTCCCAGGTCGAGCGGGCCACCGAGTTCAACCGGCTCATCACCGAATACCTCCGCGCACGCGGAGTCGCCTAACCCGTAACGTCGCGCAGGGGCCGACCCCTCGCACACGCAAAGGAGCAGATCATGCCGGTAGCACTCGTGACGATGTCGCACAGTCCTCTGTTGGACTACGTCGACCCTCCCGCCGACGTCAAGGAAGAAGTCGATGCTGCCTTCGCGGCGGTCTGTCAGTTCGTCAGCGACTTCAACCCCGACGTGATCGTGAACTTCGCCCCTGATCACTACAACGGCTTCTTCTACGAGCTGATGCCGCCGTTCTGCATCGGCTACGCGGCCGAGTCGATCGGTGATTACGGCAGCCAAGCCGGACTTCTCGACGTGCCGGCCGACCTCGCAAAAGAGATGGCCGAGTACGTTCTGAGTCAAGGCGTCGGCTCGGCGATCTCGCTGCGAATGGAGGTCGACCACGGCGCCGTGCAGCCGATGGAAGTCATCTACGGCGATATCACCGCGAAACCCGTCATCCCAGTGTTCATCAACTCCGTCGCCCCCCCATTCGTCCCCCTGCGCAGCATCCGCGAGCTCGGCCGGGCGATCGGCGAGTTTTTCCGCGACCGCGACGAGCGGGTGCTCTTCATCTCCTCCGGCGGACTCTCCCACGACCCTCCTGTTCCCCGCATCGCCACCGCCACACCCGATCAGCGTCAAGCGCTCCTCGGCGGAGGCCGCCACCTCACCCCCGAGGCGCGCGACGCCCGGCAGCAACGCGTCATCAACACCGCGAAGGCGTTTGTACTCGGCGAGGCCGAGATCATGGAACTCGCCCCCGAATGGGACCAGGAACTGATGGCCATCCTCGCCTCCGGTGACCTGAGCCCACTGGACGCCTGGACATCCGACTGGATGACGGAGATAGCCGGGAACAGCTCACACGAGGTGCGCACCTGGATTGCCGGGTACGAGGCACTCGCCGCGTCTGGTGATTACAGCGTGGGGTACTCGTTCTACAAGCCGATCAAAGAGTACATCGCCGGCTTCGGCGTGACCACGGCACGCCCGACCGGCCGCTGATCACACCTCGTCGGGACTGCCTGATCACGGTGGATCTGGTGTCCTGACCGAGAGGAAAGGCGATGACGGATGTCATAGGAATGATTGATCCTGTGACGGGAGAGATCATCAACGAGCAGCAGCTTGCGGAGCAGCTTCTGAAGCAATCGAAGGAACACGGTGTTGACCTCATCGGCTCCGACGGGCTGCCGAACGGGTCGACTAGCGTCGACCTCTCGATGCATTCCGGACGAAAGCACGGGCTACTCTTCTAGGCCGGTCACCGCGACTGCGGTGACCGGCCTCGGGCTCGATGACGACGTGCGCTTTGAATCCGTCCCGGCGGTGCTCGACGGTCTTGTCCGCGTGCCGCGTGTGGGGGTCGACGGTGGAGATCACCCGGTCCGCAGTGACCTTCTGGGCGACCTTCCACCGCCCGTCGGTGCCGTCCGACCCGTCCGCGGGCTCCACGTCCTAACCGGCAACCAGGGCCAGCAACGCGATCGCGTTCGCCGGCTTGCCTTCGGCAGCAGTGAGCGCCTCGACCTCCAGCACGCCCAGCATAGCGATCGCGTCACCGACCAGCGCGGAGACCAGCAGCACGCTCGTGGCAACATCACCCGGCAGCGATGGACGCCCCCGCCCCGACGGGATCAAGTCCGCGAACATGTCATCCGGGAACAACTGGTGACGGTGCTCGGCGAGGAACGCGAACACGCTCCACACCGGCAACAGATGCCCCCGCGAACGAAGACACATCCAGAAGATCCCGCGACCCATCATCGCGAACCTGCATCACCCGCGTCGCGGAACGACATGGGCGCATCGGGTTGCAGGTGTTCGGGTCAGTCAGCTCCTGCCAGCGGGCATGAATGCTGTCCTGTGCGACGGCCCACGCGTCATATGCGCAGTTGTAGACCAGGTCGGTCATCCACCGCTCGGTGTTCGGGCCTCCGGGATCGGCAGCAATGAGCGCGCGCAGGGTGAGTATTTGGAGGCTTGAGGGCCACTGAGTATTGGGGTTCAGGGCCACTCGATATTGGGGTTCGAGGCCACTCGGAATCGCCGGTGAGCGCCACTATGGCGGACGCGACGCTCACCGGCTCGTGGGTCAGCTGGCGGTCGCGGTGTGTTCGCGCATGTTGGTGCTGCCGGTGTTGATCCAGAGGGTGTTGTGGACGATGCGGTCCATGATCGCGTCGGCGTGGACCCCGCCGCCGAGGCGTTGGTGCCAGTCCTTCTTCGCGTACTGGGTGCAGAACACCGTCGACGTGGAGTCGTAGCGGCGTTCGAGGAGCTCGAGCAGCATGCCGCGGACGCTGTCGTCGGGACTGTCGAGGAGCCATTCGTCGATCACGAGGAGGATGAACGCGGCGTATTTGCGGAGCCACTTCTCCTTCCCGCCTGGCCGGTCTCGTGCCGCGGCCCAGGCCTCTTCGAGGTCGGGCATGCGGATGTAGTGCGCCCGGTAGCGGTGCTGACACGCCTGCTTGGCCAGCGCCGAGCCGAGGTAGGACTTCCCGGAGCCGGTGAACCCTTGGAACACGACGTTCTGCTGCCGGGTGATGAAATGGCAGGTGCCGAGTTGCGCGATCACGCCCCGGTCCAGGCCGCGCTGCTCGAGCAGGTCGAGGCGGCGCAGGTCCGCGTTCGGGTAGCGCAGCCCTGCCCGGCGGATCAGCCCCTCGACCTTGGAGTGGGTGAACGTCGCGTGGGCGTCGTCGACGGCGAGTTTGACGCGCTCTTCGAACACCATCCCGAGGGTGAGGGTGTCGTCCTGGACCTCGAGCGCGTCGACCAGCGACGTGACCCCCATCTCCCGCAGCTTCCGCTTCGTCTCCGAGTCGAGCCGGCTCATCGGACCCCTCCCGCGTAGTAGTCCGCGCCGCGGACATATCCCGCCGGCTCGCTCGCCGTCGCCGGCGTCGACCAGACGTCGCGGCCACCAGGATCGTCTTGGTTCGTCTCCAGGATGGGTCGCAGGTGCGCGTAGCGGGGCGATCTCACTCGGGAGGCCAGCGCGATGCCGGCGGCGGCTTCGACCCGGGCCGCGGAGTAGCGGCGGGTCATCCGCAGCACCGCCAGCGCGGCGTCCAGACCCTGCTCGTCGACCGGGACGGACTCGAAGATCCGATTCACGACCGTCGTGGTGTCCTCCCCGATCCGCCCCGCCCACTCCCTGACCCGCTCGGCGTCCCATTGCCGGTAGCGGAGACCGTCGGGCAGGTCCGCGTCGTGGGTGCGATACGCGTTGACCACCCCGACAGGGGCGAGGAGGTGACTGGTCAGCCGCTGGTCGCCGGCGAACACCTCGAGCGTGCTGTCGGTGACTCTCAGGTCGACGCTGCGGCCGATGTGAGGGTAGGGGACGGAGTAGAAGTTGCGCTCGAACACGACGTGCCCGTTCTTCTGCACCCGACGGCCGTAGGCCCACCGGCTGATCTCGAACGGCACGGCGGGCAGCGGCCGCAGCAGCGGCTTCTCCTCCGCCTCGAACACGCCCAGACGGGAGCCCTGTCGCTTCTGGAACGGCTCCGCGTTGTAAGCGGCAACGCGCTCATAGACTGCCGCCCGCAGCTCCGGCAGGCTCGCGAACTGACGGTCGCGGAGCGACGCGATCACCCAGGTCGCGATGTTCCCGACGGTGCCCTCGACGCTCGCCTTGTCCTTCGGCTTCTTCACCCGCCCCGGGAGCACCGCCGGGCAGTAGTGCGCCGCGAGCTCCCGATACGCGTCGTTGAGCACCACCTCACCCTCCGCGGGATGACTGATGACCCCGGTCTTCAAATTGTCCGGAACGACCCGCGGGACACTGCCGGAGAACCAGTCGAACATCGACACATGCGCGCGCAGCCAGGAGTCCTGCCGCATGTCCAGCGTCGGCTCGACGAACGCGTACCTCGAGAACGGCAGCGTCCCGACGAACAAGAACACCCGCGTCCGCTGCCCGGTGGCCGGGTCGGTCAGCTGCATCGTCTTGCCCGACCAGTCGACCTCGACGCTCTGTGCGGCCTTGTGCCCAACCCGCGACGCAGCCCCAGCGATCAGGACATGCCGCTGGTAGGTCTTGCAGAACCGGTCATAGCCCATCGCCGTCGATCCCGCCGCACGGCAGGCGTCGACATACTCGCCGTGCAGCAGCTTGAGCGTCACCCCGACCCGCGCGAGCTCCCGATGCACCCCGTCCCAGTCCGGCTGCGCATGCACGCTCTCATGCTCACCACGACCCGGGAACAACCGCGCATACACATCGGCTTCCTCGAGCTCCGCGACGTCGTCCCAGCCGATGCCCTCCCTGTCGGCGGCTTCGATGACCGCGGCCACGCTCGTCCGGGACATGCCCTGCGCCGCGATCTGCCGCCCCGTGAACCCCTCCGCACGAAGCCTCAGCACCAGCTTCGCCTTGATCTTGCGTACCATCCGAATCACTCCTTCTGCCGCGCGATAGGTCCGCACGGCAGAAGGAGCCTAAGAACAGTGGCCCTCAACCCGAATATCGACTGGCCCCCACCGACGCGATCACGGCCAAGAGCAAGTGGCCCCAAACCGCAACATCAGTGGCCCTCAGAAGAGCGAATACTCACGCAGGGTGTCGGCGCGTACGACTGGGCCATCGTCGCTCTCGATCGGCTCCCGACGGTCTCGAGTAGTTATGGCAGGTACCCATCTTCACTGCGCCAAGTCGGAGCATTTTTGATCTGACACCCGAATCTCACGAATCATTCGCCATTAACGTCACGGAAACACAACATCCCCGATACTCCTGGAAAGTGCTTCGGCTTCCGTGGCCGACGTCCCTGCAACGGCTTTGGCGCACCACGGGTGACATTCCGTCGCCGACCGCATGTGCCGTGATGGCACGACCTGCAGCATCTGGCTGCTCCGTGAAGAAGAGTGAGGATGGCGCCCCGCCATGAACGAAGAAAACGCGCAAGTCGACGAGCTAGGCGCTGCAGATTCGGGTGCTGTCCCCTTCCTCGCCGTCGATGGAGGGTTGCACGGTACACCGCACACCCTCCTGCATCGAAGACTCGGCGTGGGATCGATTGTCTTCATGGTCGTCGCTGCGGCCGCGCCTCTGACCGTTGCAGCCGCCATCACCCCGGTTGTGTTCGCGGCGAGCGGGAACGTCGGGGCACCTGTCTACTTCCTGATCGCTGCTGGAATCCTGACTCTGTTCGCCGTTGGGTTCACGTCGATGAGCAAGTACGTCAAGAACGCGGGTGCCTTCTACTCCTACGTGAAGGCAGGGCTTGGCCGGATCGCCGGAGTAGGCGCTGCCATTCTTGCGCTCGTGTCGTACTTCATCATGCTCGTGGCCGTGTATGCACTCGTGGGCATGCTGGTGGGCAACGTCGTTGCGACGTACACGGGAGCGGCCCCTCCGTGGTGGCTTTGGAGCATATTTGGCTGGTTGATCGTCGGATTCCTGGGCTATCGCGATATCGAGCTGAGCGCCAAGGTGCTCGCGATAGCGCTCATACTCGAGGCGCTCGTGGTGATCGTGCTGGATGTCGCCATCATCGTCCAGGGTGGCGAGGCCGGGCTCAACCTGAGTCCCTTCGCACCGTCGGAGTTCCTGAGCGGTGCCGTTGGTCTGGGCGTCATGTTCGCTCTGCTCGGCTTCATCGGCTTCGAGGCGACCGCAGTCTTCCGGAACGAGGCTAGAGATCCAGACCGAACGATCCCCAAGGCCACATACATCGCGGTCATCGGAATAGGTCTGTTCTACGCTTTCGCCGCGTGGGCTGCTGCTATGGGAACGGGGGTCGACAACGCTGTGGAGGTCGCTTCCACTGATCCGGACAATATGGTCCTCGGACTTGCAAAGACTTTCGTCGCGCCGGTCTTCTTCGACATCATGCAGATCCTCGTTGCGACGAGCATCTTCGCGTGTGCTCTGTCCTTCCACAACGTGGTCACGCGGTATCAGTTCACCCTCGCGAATTTCCGCGTTCTGCCACGAATGCTCGGGGCGGTCAGCGAGAAGCACCGAGCCCCGTCGACGTCCTCAATCGTGCTGAGCCTCCTGACGGGAGTCAGCATCGCCATTGTCATTACGACAGGTCTGGATCCCTATACAGCCATCTATACCTGGCTCTCTGGTGCAGCGACCTTGGGGATCATCGCGCTCATGGCGCTCACCAGCCTCGCCGTGATTGTGTTCTTCCGTCGGCATTCCTTCGACAAGAGGCTGTGGCACACGATGATCGCCCCGGTCGGGGCGCTGCTCGGACTCGGCACGGTTCTCGTTCTCGTGCTGTCCAATTTCCCCCTGTTGGTCGGCGGGGTAGTCGAGTCTGCCGTCATCGTGTCCGTGCTCGTCGCGGCCTTCGTAGGCGGAGTGTTCATCGCGTTGCACATGCGAGCGAGACGTCCGGACGACTACCTCGCGTTGAGTGAGTTCGAGTAGTACGGCCGCGCCTCCGGGCGGCACCGATTGCGCATCAGCGGTTCGGCCCGTCAGGTACATCGCACCAGAACCATGCAAGCAAGAACGAAGCAAGTGGGAGAGAGACTGTGACGCACACCAACACTGAATCAACGGCGCTCGATGCCGATGTCATCATCATCGGAGCGGGGATATCCGGCAGCGCTGCCGCCAAGGCCTTGCATGATCGGGGCGATCGCGTTCTCGTCGTCGAAGCGAACGACCGGATCGGGGGCCGGACCTGGACCGAGCCAGAGGGGGCACCAGGTGGGCCGATCGACAACGGCGGAATGTTCATCGGTGAGACCCATACGCACTTGATCGAACTCGGCACGAGCCTCGGCCTGGAGATGACGCCATCCGGAAAGCCGGGCGCGGACACGTATGTCGTTAGGGGCGATGTGCTGCGGGCACCCGACGAGCAACTGGATCCCGACATCTCCTTTGTCCCGGAGTTCCTGTCTTCGCTCGAGGCTCTCGACGCACTCGCTGAGAGTGTCGGCTGGGACCGGCCCTGGGAGTCACCTGACGCAGCTTCGCTGGACAGCAAGACGGTCGCCACGTGGCTCGAGGAAACCGTGGAGAGTGTCGAGGTCAGACGCCTGCACGCGCTCATCGTGAATGCGATTCTCGGGGCGGATCCGTACGAAGTCTCGCTTCTCTACTGGGCCTACTATGTGAGCGAGTGCGAAGGGATCCAGTCCCTGATGGGCACACGGGACGGAGCCCAGTGGGCGTGGTGGGTCGGAGGCGCCGCTCAGGTCAGCTGGCGCATCGCGGACGCGATCGGGCGCGAGAAGGTGCTTCTTGACTGGGCGGTCACCCGTGTTGAGCAGGACGATTCCAGAGTCGTCGTGTACTCCGGTCAACGAAGTCTGCGGGCACGGCACGTCATCGTCGCCATGTCGCCGCTGGCGGCAAACCAGATCCGGTTCCAACCAGCGTTGCCAACTGCTCGTGCGCAACTCCAGACCCGCGCCCCGATGGGCCGCTATTACAAACTTCAGGTACGCTACCCATCCACGTTCTGGGTCGACCAAGGCTTCTCCGGTGCATTGGTCGACACTGACGATGTCGGTGTCTTCCTCCTCGACGGCACGAAGCCGACCGATTCGCTCGCAACGCTGATCGGCTTTGTCGGAGGGTCGAACTACGATCGGTGGGCAGTTCGCACCGCTGAAGAGCGCCAGGGTGCGTTCATCGATCTCCTCATCAAGGCATTCGGTCCCGAGGCTGCAGAGCCCAGCTACTTCCATGAGACTGACTGGACACAGCAGACATGGGCACAAGGAGGTCCTGTCACCTACATGTCTCCAGGTGTCTTGGCTCACTTTGGTTCGGCGTTGCGGGAGCCGGTAGGTCGGATCCACTTCGCCGGTACTGAGGCATCGTTCCAGTGGTCCGGCTACATGGAAGGCGGAGTGCGAGCAGGGCAGAAGGCTGCTGCCGCGATCGCCGAGGCCCTGCAGTGAGCCGGCGACCGAGAACGGGATCGGGTGAGATGGCCGTTGAGCGTGCAGGAGGCCGATCGATCACTCCGCACACCATGACGGAGGATTACCTTCAGTATCACTTCTCGCCGGGATTCGAAGCCGGCGGATTCCTATTCGTATCGGGACAGATCGGGCTTCATCCCTCTGGACTCGCTCCTTCAGACCCATCAGAGCAGGCGCGCATCGCCTTCGAGAGGCTCGGTGCGGTACTCGCTGAGGCGCAGCTGAGCTATGACGACATCGTCAGCATCACCAGCCATCATGTGGGCGATGTCGCGGGTATCTTCGATTGGTTTCCAGCGGTGAAGGACGTGTTCCTTGCGCCCCCGTACCCCGCGTGGACAGCGATCGGGGTCAGTGGGCTCGCTATCCCCGAACTCGTTATCGAGATCAGTGCGATAGCGAGGTCTTCCGCCTGACCTGCAGCGAGAGCTCGCCCGGAACGGCATGATTGTCGCAGCGAGTCGTAGAAACCCAACAGCACTGCTGAATGTGAGCGAGATGGGCGAAAGGCCACACGGCAGCCGCGAGCGCACACACGTGGCCGGCTCGGAGCCCTCGCGCGTCGACGAACTCGACGAGAGGATCCTCTGGGAGTTGATCAGAGACGGCCGGACGACGATGACTGCGTTGGCCGACCTGCTCGGCATCTCTCCGTCGACTGCATCCGCTCGAGTCTCTTCACTGAAGCAAGCCGGAGCGCTCAAATCGGTGCACGCTGAAGTCGACTACCAAAGGGTCGGACTGCCGGTTCAGGCGATGGTGTTCGTGCGGCTGCGTGCCCAGGCGCGCCCTCACGTGCACGAGTACGCGAGACTGATGGCCAAGTTGCCCAGTGTGCTGAACCTCTTCTTCATCGGAGGGAACGAGGACTTCCTCATCCACTTGGTCTGCACCTCGACCGACCAGCTGAGGGACATCGTCTCCACGCAGGTGAGCATGCACCCGGTTGTTGCCTCGACGCGTACGCATATCGTCTTCGAGCACGCGCTCGGTTCGGACCACATGCACCATCTGTCCGGCTTCGATGAGGTGAGACGGCCGATCGACCAGTCGGTAAACTCTCCGGGAATGTTCGACGGATGAGAGCTCCCTAGCCGTTTCTTGACGTCCTCGCCCACGTGCGGGGAGACAGATGCCTGCTCTGGACCGCACTATGCCGATGCCTGGACCGCAATTCATATCGATGCAGCAATAGTCACCGCGACGCTGAGTATTTGTCCGCGCCAGTCCTGTCGTTGCGAGCAAAGATACAGGCGCAGGAAGCTCCGACGTCCCCGCTGATATCTTCGACGATGTCCTGGCTACCGTGCGCGACTTCGTCCGGAACCGAGTCGCGCCCCGGGAGCTCGAGATCATGGCGTCCGACGCCATCCCGGACGATCTGCGCCAGCAGGCGGCGGACATGGCACTGTTCGGCGACGCGATCTCTCAAGACTGGGGTGGTCTCGGCCTGGATCTGGTGCAGGACGTCGAGCTCGCCATGGAACTCGGATAAAGTTCGCTCGCGGTGCCGTCCATGTTCGGCACGAACAACGGCATCGCCGGTCAGGTTCTCGTCGGGTTCGGCACCGACGTGCAGAAGCAGCAATGGCTGCCTCGCCCCGCTGAGGGCGATGTGGCCTCGTTCGCGCTCATGGAGCCCGGCGCCGGCTCTGACCCCGCCGGACTGCGCACGACCGCGACTCGGGACGGCGACGACTGGTCATCTCGGGGCCAAGCTTTCGTCGGCGACGAGAGGACCGGGTATCGCGCCGCGATGACGTCTCTCGCGCGAGGCCGGGTCCATATCGAAGCGCTCGCTGTCGGGTCGGCGCAACGGGCGCTCGACGAGTCCGTCTCGTACGCGGCGACCGCCACACAAGGCGGCACCCCTATCGGAGACTTCCAACTGGTGCAGGCGATGCTCGCCGACCAGCAGACCGGGGTGATGGCAGGTCGAGCCCTCGTCCGCGAAGCGCCGCGCCTGTATGTCACCGGAGAAGACCAGCGTATCGCACCGTCAGTCGCGAAACTGTTCTGCACCGAAATGGTCGGGAAAGTTGCCGACCTCGCGGTCCAGGTGCACGGCGGAGCCGGATACATGCGCGAGGTTGCTGTGGAGCGGATCTACCGCGATGTGCGCCTGCTGCGGCTCCACGGAGGCACAAGCGAGATCCAGCGACTCATCATCGGCGGCGGCCTCATCCGCTCGGCCAAGCGGACAGTCTGACCACGCCGCCAAGACACAGCCCCGCCACGCCGCCGCCCGGCGGTCGCCACCACGCTCGGGATGGCGGCCGGCGTTATCCCCCTCATCCCACGCTGCCGATAGGGATCGGGGCGCGCCCAGACGATGAGCCTGACCACCGCGCTGCAAACACTGATCCTCGCGCTGCGCCCCGGGGTCGGCCAACATGCACTGAGCATCCTGCTCTGAGCATCCGTCGAGGCTGAATCGGACGCCGCTGCGGCCCACCTGCGCGTGGTCATCGTCGTGCCACCCTGGTCGACACCCGGTGTCCGCCATTCTCTGCTGCGTGCCCGAGCGTCCGGTGGGCTCTCAACCACCCCGACCAGTTCGCCTCTCCGGCCCAGCCGCGGCACTGTTCCACATCGGCACAGTGCCCCGTCCGATGATTCCCCGAAAGTAGGGCTTGACCCACCGAGCGCACCGCCTCCGTTCCGTAGGCGACCGCGAGCATCAACGAAGGAGTTATGCGATGTCCTCGTCATCCACCGCGACAGCAGTCGTCCCGAGCGCTTTGCGCAACCTGTATCTGGACTGGTCCGAGCTCATGGCCACCCACGAGCTGGACATTCGGCTGTTCCGCAGCGTCTTCGATGAATGGCACCAGCCGACCATCGAACCGGAAGATGTCACGTACAAGGAGGAGACGGTCGGCGGCGTGCCCGGCATCTGGGCGTTCCCGGCCGGAGCCGATCGCTCCAAGGTCCTCCTCTACACGCACGGCGGCGGGTTCGCCGTCGGCTCTGCGGCCAGCCACCGGAAGCTCGCCGCGCACGTCGCGAAGGCAGCGGGCGCGACCGCGTTCGTGCTGGACTACCGTCGCGCGCCCGAGCACCCGCACCCCGCCCAGGTAGACGACGGGGTCGCGGCGTTCGAGGCCCTGCTGGAGCGGGGGGTCCACCCCGAGGACGTCACCACCATCGGCGACTCGGCGGGAGGCAATCTCGCCATCGCCATCCCGTTGGCGTTGAAGGCGAAGGGGCGGCCGCTGCCCGGGCATGTCATCGCGTTTTCCCCGTGGTTGGACATGGAGAACCGCGGCGCGACGCTGGTCACCAACGATGCGACCGACGCGCTGATCTCCGTGCCGCTCCTGGAGGGCATGATCGCCGGCGTGCTGGGGGAGACCACCAGCCCGTCGGCGCCGCTCGCGAACCCGCTCTACGCGGATTTCACCGGGTTCCCCCCGCTGTACGTCAACGCCGGTTCGGTCGAGTCGCTGGTCGACAACGCGACGCGCGTGGCCGAGCGCGCCAAGAGCGCCGGCGTCGACGTCACCCTGCATATCGCCGAAGGACAGCAGCACGTCTACCCGTTCCTGGCTGGCCGCGACGCGGACGTCGACGCGGAGCTTGCGGCGATCGGCCAGTGGCTTCGCCACTGACCTGCAACACACCCCCGCTTATTCAACGAAGGAGTTGCACCATGACATCCACACAGACCACGGACTTCGACGCGATCGTCGTCGGCGCCGGTTTCGGCGGCATCTACCAGCTACACACCCTGCGCGACAAGCTCGGCCTGCGCGTCCGCGGCTTCGAAAAGGGCGCCGGCATCGGAGGCACCTGGTACTGGAACCGGTATCCCGGCGCCATGTCCGACACGGAGAGCCCCTTCTACCGATACTCGTTCGATGACGAACTGCTGCAGGAGTGGGACTGGGCGCGAAAGTACATCGACCAGCCCGACATCCTCCGCTACCTTGAGACCGTCGTCGACCGGTACGACCTCCGCAAGGACTTCCGGCTGAACACCGAAGTCACGTCGATCGTCTTCGACGAAGCCACCAACACCTGGACGGTCGGCACCTCCGCCGGAGAGTCCTTCACGGCCCGATACGTGGTGACGGCGCTGGGACTGCTCGCAGCAACCAACATCCCCGACATCCCCGGGATCGACTCGTTCGAAGGCCGCCTCGTGCACACCGCGGAGTGGCCGGACGACCTGTCGATCGAGGGCAAGCGGGTGGGCGTCATCGGCACCGGCTCGACCGGAACACAGTTCATCGTCGCCGCAGCCAAGCAGGTGTCGCACCTGACCGTGTTCCAGCGCTCGGCGCAGTACAGCGTCCCCTCCGGCAACGGACCGGTCGGCCCGGGGGAGGTGGACGGATACAAGTCCCGGTTCCCGGAGATCTGGGAGCAGGTCCGAAACTCCGGCGTCGCCTTCGGGTTCGAGGAGTCCACCGTCGCGGCCACCGATGTCGACGAGGCCGAGCGGGAGCGCGTGTTCCAGGCGGCATGGGACCGAGGCAACGGATTCTATTTCATGTTCGGCACGTTCAACGACATCGCTATCAACCCGGAGTCGAACGAGGCAGCCGCTGCGTTCATCCGCCGCAAGATCGCTGAGACGGTCAAGGACCCGGAGACGGCGCGATTGCTCACCCCGACCCAGCCGTATGCGAAGCGGCCCCTGTGCAACCAGGGCTACTACGACGTGTACAACCAGGACAACGTGAAGCTGGTGTCGATCAAGGAGAACCCAATCGTTGAGATCACCCCACGAGGGGTGAAGACCGCGGACGGTGTTGAGCACGAGCTGGATGTGCTCGTGCTGGCTACCGGGTTCGACGCGGTCGACGGCAACTACCGCCGCATCGACATCCGCGGGCGCGGAGGGGTGAGCGTCGACGAGCACTGGGCCGACGCCCCGACCAGCTTCCTCGGCATCATGACGGCCGGATTCCCGAACATGTTCATGATCCTCGGCCCCAACGGGCCGTTCACCAACCTGGTGCCCAGCATCGAGGCGCAGGTCGAGTTCATCACGACTCTGGTGACCGAGGCGGAGCGGAGAGGCGGGCTCATCGAGGTGTCGCAGCAGGTCGAGGACGAATGGACCGAGACCTGCACGACGATCGCGAACTACACGCTGTTCCCCAAGACCGACTCGTGGATCTTCGGGGCGAACATCCCCGGCAAGAAGCACGCAGTGATGTTCTACCTCGGCGGCCTAGGCGCCTACCGCGGCCTCCTCTCGGAGATCCAGGCGAAGGACTTCGAAGGATTCAGCATCGGACAGCCCATCCCGGCCTGATCGACGGTAACCGTAGGCCGGGAGTGTGCTTCCCGGCCTACGGTCGTCCTATGAGCGACAACATGTCAGCAGACGTCACATTCCGATCACGCCGCTGGGTCCGTCCCGAGGACCTGAACGCGCACGGCACCCTGTTCGGCGGCAGCCTGCTGCGCTGGATCGATGAAGAGGCCGCGATCTACGCCATCATCCAGCTCGGAAACCCTCGGGCGGTCACCAAGTACATATCCGAGATCGACTTCGTCAGCTCCGCACGACAAGGTGACCTGATCGAGATGGGACTGCGCGCCACCGCGTTCGGGCGCACCTCCCTCACGATGCGCGCCGAGGTGCGCAACATGATCACCCGTGACCGCATTCTCACGATCGAGAAGATCGTCTTCGTCGGCCTCGACGACCACGGCCAGCCCATACCTCACGGCTACACCGACATCACCTACGAACGCGACCGGCTTCCCCACCACCATGGACTCATGCGCACAGAGGATAGATCCACAGCGGACTAGGTATTGGCGGGTCCTAATAGGGAGGCGGATACTGGGTGGGACCACTTGCAGTGACGCGAGGTCCCAGCTATGTCCACCGACACCTATTCCGCCGCGAGCGTGCGGCAGGCTCGTGAACGCCTTCTCGAAGCTGGCGTCGGCGCGCACGGTCTCACTCCCCGAACACTGAACGTCCCCCCGGTGATCGAGCGCAGTTGGCGTCGCTCGATCACCACCGGTGGCGGCTACGATCCGACTGCGACTCCTGCCTACCACCCGTTCTCCGAACCCGCGGGACGCTTCCAGGACACCGCTGAGACCGTCCTGGCGCGATGGGCGGAATCACTCGCGGACATGCGTGTCGCGCTGCTGGTCAGCGACCGATCCGGACGGATCCTCGCCCGAAAGGTAGGCGACCCGAGCCACGCGAGACGGCTCGACAAGGTGTCCGCCGCCGAAGGATTCGACTTCTCGGAGTCCGCGCTGGGCACGAACGGACTCGGAACGGCGATCGAGGAAAGATCCGCAGTGTTCGTGCGCGGCGCCGAGCACGTCAACGACCGGCTGCAGACCCTCGCCTGCGCCGGCGCCCCCATCCACGACCCCCTCTCGCAGCGGGTCATCGGCTCGCTCGCCCTCGCCTCTCCAGTCGGGGCATCCCATCCCGCGATGCTCGCGATCGCGAAGCAGGCCGCTCGTGACCTCCAGGACGCGCTCCTGAACACCGCACCGCTGGAGTTGCAGGCGCTGCTGGCCCGGTTCGCGGACGGCACCGCCGGCCACCGCGTGCTTGCCATCGGTCGAGGAGGCGTGCTCGCCTCGACGGGCGCGTTGCCGATGCTCTCGGCCGAGCGGCACGTGACGCTGTGGGACGAGTTGCAGGCTCACCAGTGGCAGGGGGATGTCGCATCCGTCCTGCTCGCGGATCGGCCGAGCACTGCCCGCCGCATCGTGAATCGGGCAGGCGAGAGCATCTACCTCGTGGAACTGCCCGAGGACGAGCCGACCGCAGCGCCGGAACCCACCCGACTCTCCCGCCTTGCCGCGCACCTCGACGTGCTCGGCCGCACCAGCGGGTGCATCGCGATCCACGGTCCCCGCGACAGCGGGAAGACGCTTCTCGCCCAGCTCTGGCTGCGCGAACGCGACCGCCACGACCCGGTCGTCATCGACGCCCCGGCGCTTCGGGAACCGGAGGCCGTGGCCACGGCGGCGCAGGCGCTGAGCACAGGCACGTCGGTGGTCGTCCGCAGCATCGAGTCTTTGACCGACGCTGACTTCCCGGTCCTGCAGCAATTGGCCGGCGCGGCAGATCCCGTCCGGTCCGCCCGGGTCGTGTTCTGTGTCGCAGACGACCTGACTGGCGTCGTCTTCAGTTTCCTGGGCCGCCAAGGGCCGCGACTCGACCTCCCAGCGCTGCGCGATGACCCAGACCGTGTCATCGGCCTGGCCGTGAGACTCGCTCAGGAGCACTCGGTGACACTGAGCCCTGCTCTGCTGCAGGCGCTTTCCCGGTGGGACTGGCCTGGTGGCGCCTCGGAGCTGCGGGTTCTGATTGCCGCGATGGTGGCGTACCGCCCCGTCGGAACCGTCCTGGACATCGACCTTCTGCCCGCCGAGATGCGCACACGTGCCCGCCAGCTGCGCGGCATCGCCGCATCCGAGTACCGGGCGATCGATGCGGCGCTGCGGGAGGCGGACGGAAACCGTTCGCGTGCAGCGGAGATCCTCGGTATCGGGCGCACGACGCTGTACCGGAAACTGCGCGCGTACGGTCTCGACGGGCAGAACACCCTGATCTCCTGAAAACAGCGCCCCCGCCTGCCGACCAGGGAGGCCTGGATTCGCAGTTGCGTACTCGGCGCGGCGGAGGCGTTACGCGGGGATATCAGGCGGGGGTTCGGATGAGCTTCTTGTTCGCGAACTCGTCCATGCCGTACCGGGCGAGCTCGCGTCCGACGCCGGAGCGCTTCACGCCGCCGAAGGGGAGGTCCGGTGCGCTGCGGCTGGTGCTGTTGATCCACACCATCCCGACCTCCAGTTCGCGGGCGATCTGCGCGGCCGCCACAGGGTCCTGCGTGAAGACGCTGCTGGACAGCCCGAAGGGCGATTCGTTGGCCAGGGCGACCGCGGCCTGCGGGGAAGGCACCCGGTACACGACCGCGGTCGGTCCGAACAGCTCCTCCTCATAGGCGCGCATCGGCGGGGTGACCCCGGTGAGCACGCTGGGCGGGTAGAAGGCGCCCTCTCGGCGTGCACCGGGGGCGATGTGCAGGGTGGCGCCCTTGGCGACCGCGTCCTCGACGAGCTCCTCGAGCTCCTTGCCGGCATCCGCGGACGCCAACGGGCCGAGGAACGTGTCGGGGTCCGTGGGGTCGTCGGGGGTGATCTTCGTGATCGCGTCGATGAACTTCCGGGAGAACTCGTCGTAGACGGCATCCACGACGATGAACCGCTTGGATGCCGTGCACGCCTGGCCGCCGTTGGCGATACGGCCGCGCACGCCGGCTGCCACGGCCGCGTCGACGTCAGCATCCTCCAGGACGATGAACGGGTCCGAGCCGCCCAGCTCGAGGACGACCTTCTTCATATGCCTGCCGGCCACCTCGCCGACAGCCGAGCCCGCCTTCTCGGAGCCGGTCAGCGACACCCCTTGCACGCGCGGGTCGGCGATGATGCCGGCAATCTGGCGGCTGTCTACGAACGCGTTGATGTACGCGTCGGCCGGAAGCCCGGCATCGTGGAGCACGCGTTCGATGGCGAGGGCGGACTGCGGGCAGTTGCGGGCGTGTTTGAGGATGATCGTGTTGCCCAGTGCGAGGTTGGGGGCGACAAACCGGGCCACCTGGTAGTACGGGAAGTTCCACGGCATGATCCCCAACAGCGGCCCGATCGGCTCGGTGCGGACGAGCGCTTCCCCTCCGCCGACGATGTCGAGGGTCTCGTCGGTGAGAAACGCTTCGGCGTGGTCGGCGTAGTACTGGTAGATCGAGGCGACCAGCTCGACTTCCCCGCGGGCCTGCGTGACGGGTTTGCCGACCTCGAGGGTCAGCAGCGCGCTCAGTTCATCGATGCGGTCCCGGTGCAGCTGCGCCGCGCGTGCCAGGATCCCCGTCCGTTCGGCGAGCGGCAGCTCCCGGTACCTGCGGTAGGCCGTGTGCGAGCGGGCGACGATGTCGGCCACGTCCGCATCGCCGATCACGGGGTACTCGGCGACCGTCTGGCCGGTGGCTGGGTTGATGGTCCGGTATGCACCCATCGTGGTCTCCTCGCTTCATTGCTGTCGTGCGGCTCTCGGGCCACGCCCGCCCAGATCGGCGGTCGTCTGGCGCGATACTGCCCACTCAGCCTGTCGCGCCGTGGCCGAGTTCGTCCAATACTGATCCCGGCCCAGATTGATGACGATGGCGCATCAGATGTACGTGGATCGGGTATTGGACGCGCATTGATCGGTGGTGGGAGGCTGGGACGGTGACCACTCTGATACTCCGCGAGGGCGCGGACCGGCTTCACGTCGAACTGAACCGTCCTGACGTGCGAAACGCGATCAACGACGACATGGTCGACGAACTTCACGCGGTATGCACGAGCCTGGAGCGAGAGCCCCGCATCCTGATTCTCACCGGAACCTCCACGCCCGAACGGGGTGTGTTCGCGGCTGGCGCAGACATCCGGCAGCTGCTCGAGCGCGGCCGCGACGAAGCGCTGGCCGGCATCAACTCCGGGCTGTTCACCCGTATCGCGCGGCTGCCTATGCCGGTGATCGCCGCGGTCGACGGGTTCGCGATCGGGGGCGGTGCGGAACTCGCGTACGCGGCCGACATCCGGATCGCGTCCACCCGCGCCGTGTTCGGCAACCCCGAGACGGCGATCGGAATCCTGGCCGCGGCCGGGGCGACCTGGCGGCTCGCCGAGCTGGTGGGGGAGCCGCTGGCCAAGGAGATCCTGTTCACGGGGCGCCGGCTGGACGCCGAGGAGGCGCTGCGGTGTGGGTTGGTGGCCTCGGTGCATGCACCCGACCAGTTGGCGGCTGCGGCGGACACAGTCGCCGATCGGATCGCGGGCCAGGATCCGCTCGCCCTCCGCGTCTCGAAGCGCGTGCTCGCTGCGCCGCGGGACGCCCACCCCCTTGTCGACGAACTCGCGCAGGCGATCCTGTTCGAGTCGGACGCCAAGACGCAGCTGATGACCCGATTCCTCAACCGTTCTCAGGAGACCCGATGATCACTGTTCCCTCCACCGTCGGCGTGATCGGGGGCGGCCGCATGGGCGCCGGTATCGCGCAAGTGTTCGCTCAGGCGGGCGCCCAGGTCACCGTGATCGAACGTGACCCGGCGGCGGCGGGCGCGGCCGCCGCGCGGTTGGCCGATGGGATCCGCAAGGCCGCGGAGCGGGATGCCTCGGTCGACGTCGACGCAATCGCCGGCCGCGTCGCGGCCAGCGCCGACTACGAGGCGCTGCGGAATGCCGAGCTCGTGATCGAAGCTGTCCCAGAGACATTCGCACTCAAGGTCGAGGCGATGCAGAGAGCAGAGGGGATCGTGGAGGAGTCGGCGTGGCTGGCCACGAATACCTCATCGTTGTCGGTGACAAGGCTCGCGGCGCAGCTGGCGAGGCCGGAGCGCGTGTGCGGACTGCACTTCTTCAATCCGGTGCCGCCCTCGTCACTCGTCGAGATCGTGCTGACGCCGTCGACCGACCCGGACCTGCGGCAACGGGCGGAGCAGTGGGTGACATCGCTGGGGAAGACCCCGATCGTCGTCAACGACGCGCCCGGCTTCGCGAGCTCCCGCCTGGGCGCGGCAATCGCGCTGGAAGCGATGCGGATGCTCGAAGAGGGGGTGGCCAGCGCTGAGGACATCGACACGGCGATGGTGCTGGGATACCGTCACGCGACAGGTCCGTTGCGCACCTCCGATCTTGTCGGGCTGGACGTGCGTCTCGGGATCGCCGAATACCTCTATGAGACGCTCGGCGAGCGGTTCGCCCCGCCGCAGATCCTCCGCGACAAGGTCGCGGCCGGGGAGCTGGGACGCAAGACGGGACGCGGCTTCTTCGACTACGCGTGAGTCGTGGCCGGCTGGACGCCCGGCGCGGTCACGCGCTGAGCACGATCCGGCCGGGCACGCCGCCCGCGGCGAGCCGGTCCAGCGCATCCTGCACCGCCGTCGCAGACAACTCCCCGTCGATGATCGGGAGGTGCGGGAGTGCGCCGCGCCGCGCGAGCCCGACGAGCTCCTCGAGCTCGCCGAGGGAACCGACGAAGCTTCCGCGGATGGTGATGATCTTCAGAGTGAGCAACGCGGTGGGGATGACCAGCTCTCCGCCGAACAGCCCGACCTGAACCATCGTTCCGCCCTTGCGGAGCGCGGCGAACGCAGCGGGAGCTGTTGTGGAGTTGTTGACGAAGTCCACGATCGCCGCGACCGGCCCACCGGCGCCGGCGACGATGGCGGCGGCAAGGTCTTCCTGGCGGGCGGAGATCGTCGTGGTCGCTCCGAGCTGCCGCGCCAGTTCCAGGTTGCGCTCCTGCAGGTCCACCGCGAGGACTGCTTCGTGGCCGAGCGCGCGCAGCGTGGCGATCGCCATCAACCCGACACCGCCGGCGCCTATCACCACGACCGGATCGGACGCGGTGGCCGGAAGGGCCTTGCGCGCGGCACTGTAGGCGGTCAGGCCGGAGCAGGCGAGAGTTGCGGCCCACCGCTCTTCGATCCCGGTGACATCGAGGAGGTAACGGGGGTGCGGGACGAGGATGAACTCGGCATACCCGCCGTGGCGGGCGACGCCGAGGTTGCGGGGCGAGGGGCACAGGTTCTCGTGACCTGCCTGGCATGCGTCGCAGGATCCGTCGCCGATCCATGGGTAGACAAGGCGATGCTCACCCGGCGAGACCCCGTCGGCGTCGGGGCCGGCCGCTTCGACGACGCCGACGACCTCATGGCCGAGGACAAGCGGGTAGGTGACGCCCCGGTCGATCAGATTCAGACGCCCCCGGCTGCCGAGATCGTAGTACCCCTCACGCAGGTGCATGTCGGTGTGGCACACCCCGGACCGAACGACGCGCAGGAGCACTTCGGTGCCTTCGGGGGTTGGTGTCGGCAGTTCCACATCGGTCACCGTGTGGTCGTCTTGGAAGATCGCGAATGCGTGCATTGGTTGTCCTCGCCGTTGATGTACGCCCAGTGGACTCCACGCTTCCACTTCGTTCTGATTCTCTCCAATACCAAATGGCAGGCGGATTGATACCTGGCGCCCGTTAGCCCTGCGGCGTCGGGAGGACGGACTCGGACAATCGGAGCACGGCGTGCAGGGCACGGTCGTCGCTGTCGCGCAGCCACGCCATCCGCAGCTCGACAGGTGCGACGTCGTCGGTCAGGCGCAGGAAGCGCAAGTGCGGGTCGGCGATGCTGTCGATCACCGAGGACAGGGTCAATGAGCAGCCGATCTCGGCGGAGACGAGGGACATCAGCGTCCACGAGTCAGGTGCGTGCTGGACGACATCGGCGTTGAACCCAGCGGCTCTGCTCATCTGTCGCAGTCGCTCCAGCAGCAACGTTCCGGTCTGCGGTTGGAGCGACACGAACGGCTCGCCCTCGAACTGCGCGATCGACACGGCACCGGCGTCGGCTAGACGGTGGGTCTCCGGGACGGCGATGACGAGTTCCTCGACAGCGATCACGCGGGTGCGCACGGCGGCGGGAATGTGGTCCCACCTGCCGAGGGCGATGTCGATGTCCCCACGGGTCAGCAGCTGCATCGCGGGTTGCGCGAAATGCTGGCTGAGCAGCTCGAGGTGAATGCCCGGGTGGTTCTGGTTGACCGCGCGGGCGAGCAATCCGACCATCACGTTGGAGGACGCACCCGCGTACGCCAGACGGACGTGACCGATCTCGCCCGTCCCGGCTGCGCGGGCGACCCTGCTCACCCGATCAAGCGCGTCCAGGACCTCCTGAGCGGGTGCGACGAGGGCCTCGCCCACCGAGGTCAGCGTTACCTTGCGGGTGCTCCGCTCGAACAGCCGCGCACCCAACTCCCGCTCCAGCTGCTGGATGCCGCGGCTGATCGGTGGCTGCGCCATATGCAGGCGCTCGGCTGCCCGGCCGAAGTGCAGTTCCTCGGCGACGGCGAGGAAGGCGCGCAGCTGCTGCAGATCCATCCAGGGATTATTGCAGATCCCGTACCGATCGAAGGTGGATTGGCGCGCATGACTGGATGAATCGGCCGGGGTCGACACAACAGACCCCGGCCGACCGGGATCACTGCGCGGTGTAGCCGCCGTCCACGACATACTCGGCGCCGGTGACGAAGGAAGCCTCGTCCGAGGCGAGGAAGAGTACGACGTTCGAGACTTCCTCGGGCTGGCCGGGCCGGTCGAGGATCGTCGTGGACAGCACCGCCTTCGTCGACTCCGGCGTCGCCAGCAGCCCCGTGGTCATGGGGGTGGCGATGACACCGGGATGCACAGAGTTCACCCGGATGCCGTACTTGGCCAGGTCCACCGCGCTGGCCTTGGTCAGCAGCCGGACGGCGCCCTTTGACGCCTCATACGCGGCGGCGCTCGGTGCGCCGACGATGCCGTAGATGGACGAGATGTTCACGATCGATCCGCCGCCTGCGCGGACCAGAGCAGGCACCGCGGCCTTCGTGCCGAGGAAGACACCCTTGGCATTGATGCGGAAGATGAGGTCCCACTCCTCCTCTGTGGTCGCCTCGACGGGCTTGAGGATGAGCACCCCCGCGTTGTTGACCAGGATGTCGAGCCGACCGAAACGCTGCTCGGCTTCTACCACGATCTCGTCCCACCTCGCCGCGATCGCGACGTCCTGCTCCAGCCCCACGACCGTCCCGCCGTCACGGTTCGCTTCGGCGACGGTCTGCTCGAGCCCGGCGGAGTCGACGTCGGTGGCGAGGACGCTCGCCCCTTCCTGGGCGAGGCGGCGCACATGCGCGCGCCCCATCCCGTTCGCCGCGCCGGTGACGATCGCGACCTTGCCTGCAAGCCTGCTACCCATGGGTTCTCCTTAGCCTCATTGCTGATCACGCCCAGGCGCAGGCCGCTGCCGGCCCCGTCGCCTCGACGCTCCCCAGGGTGATGTCCAAACGGGAGTCTCGAGTGTGCCGTTCTGGAACAGCCCCTCGTTTCATGAGATCACAGCATCAATACGTGTCCGATCAGGTATTGGACGGACATAAACGGCTGCTGGGAGTCTGGATGGACATGACGACGACTGAGGTGTTCCCGATGATGAAGAGCTCGCTCCCGGATGACCGGACGGTGCAGGACGTTCCCGGCGGCCCTTTCGACGGCCTCCTAGTCGCCGATTTCGGCCGGGTACTTGCCGGCCCTTACTGCACGATGCTGCTCGCGGACCTCGGCGCGACGGTCATCAAGGTGGAGAGCCCGCTGGGGGATGAGACACGCAGCTACCGGCCACCGGAGTACCGAGGCGAGTCGACCTACTTCCTCTCCATCAACAGGAACAAGCAGTCTGTGGTGCTGGACTTCCGCAACCCCGATGACCTTGTCCTCGCACAGCGTCTCGCGGCCCGAGCCGATGTGGTCACAGAGAACTTCAAACCCGGCGGGCTCCGGCGATTCGGCCTGGACTACGAGTCCGTCAAGCGGGAGAACCCCAATGTGATCTACGCGTCGATCACCGGCTTCGGCACCGCGGGAGGCGCAGGGCTCGCCGGCTACGACCTGCTCGCACAGGCGCTGTCCGGACTGATGAGCGTGACCGGCGCGCCGAACACGGAAGGATTCCGCGCGGGCGTTGCGGTGTTCGATGTGATCACCGGATTGCACACCTGCATCGCGATCACCTCCGCCCTTTACCACCGACAGCGCTCGGGAGAGGGACAGCACGTCGAACTGAACCTGCTGTCCTCCGCACTGTCGGGCATGGTCAACCAGACCGGTGGGTTCCTGCTGAGCGGGCAGTCTCCGACCCGGATGGCCAACGACCACCCCAGCGTCTACCCCTACGCACCGTTCCCCACCCGTGACGGGGAACTGGTGCTCGCGATCGGCAACGACGCGCAGTTCGCCACGTTCTGCGACACCATCGGGCTGCCGCAGCTGGCCGCAGACACCCGCTTCGCGTCCAATGCGGACCGCAGCGCGCACCGAGACGCCCTGCGCCCGTTGCTGACAGCACGGCTGGCGTCCAAGACCGCATGGGAATGGTTCGACATCCTCAGCCCGTTGCAGGTCCCATGCGCGCCGGTCCTGGATGTTCGCGGAGGCGTCGAGTTCGCCGCCAAGATCGGGCTGGACCCGAGCGTTCCGGCCGGCACCGACGACCAGGCGGTGCCCACCA
This sequence comes from Microbacterium sp. MPR-TSA4, assembly GCF_058792815.1. Lineage (NCBI taxonomy): Bacteria > Bacillati > Actinomycetota > Actinomycetes > Micrococcales > Microbacteriaceae > Microbacterium > Microbacterium sp. MPR-TSA4. Next base: position 23,211 of record NZ_JBXAFF010000022.1, on the reverse strand, counting down.
TTCGCAACCCGATCACGTTCTCCCGCACCCCCGCGAGTTACCGCACCGCGCCTCCTGCACTCGACCAGGATGGCGAGGCGGTCCGACGGTGGCTGCAAGACGCGGAAGGCGATGAACACCACGTCGGCGACCGGGTTACCGTCCCGGCGATTCGGGAAGAGGGACACTGAGAGATGACGATCACGAAGACAGCACATCCGGTGGACACGGACTTCTATCAGATCGGTGATCTTCTCGGCGACGACGACCGCAACCTCATCACACGTGTGCGCGGATTCGTGGATTCCGAGGTCCTGCCAATTATCAACGAGTACTGGGAGTTAGCGGACTTCCCCTACCAGATCCTCCCCGCACTGGGCGAGCTGGGAATCGTGGGCACCGCGATCCAGGGCTACGGCTGCCCGGGACTGACCCGACTGCAGACCGGCCTCGTCGCGATGGAACTGTCCCGTGGAGACGGGAGTGTGAACACGCTCAATGCCGTGCACTCGGGACTTGCGATGGGCAGCATCGCACTGCTCGGCGACGACGAGCAGAAGCAGCGCTGGCTGCCCGAAATGGCAGCCCTCCGCAAGCTCGGCGCGTTCGCGCTGACCGAGCCCGATCACGGCTCCGACTCCGTCGCCCTGGAGACCACTGCCCGCCGCGACGGGAACGCGTATGTCATAGACGGTGCCAAGCGGTGGATCGGACTCGGCCATGTCGCCGACATCGTCATCATCTGGGCACGCGACACCGCAGACTCGAAGGTGAAGGCATTCGTCCTTGAGAAGAATGCAGATGGAGGATACCCCGACGGATATGAGGCCGAGGCGATCACCGGGAAGATCGCTAAGCGCGCGATCCAGCAGGCGCACATCGAGATCTCCGGACTGAGGATCCCTGCCGGGAACAAGCTCGCGAAGTCGAGCTCCTTTCGGGACGTCTCCGCGATCCTCAACCGCACCCGCAGCACCGTCGCGTGGGAGGCGCTCGGGCACGCACTCGCCGCGTACGAGGCGGCAGCGGCCTACGTCCAGGAGCGCGTCCAGTTCGGCAAGCCCATCGCGAGCTACCAGCTGGTGCAGAACAAGCTGGCCAACATGCTCGCCGATCTCACGGCGATGCAGCTGCTGTGCTTCCGCACAGCCACCCTGCAGGATGAAGGCCGACTGACGAACGAACAGGCCTCGCTCGCGAAGATGTTCACGGGCCAGCACGCGCGTGCACTCTGCCGGGATGCCCGTGACCTGCTCGGCGGCAACGGACTCCTTCTGGAGAACCACGTCGCCCGCCACCTCACCGACATGGAAGTCGTCCACACGTATGAGGGAACCGACTTCATCCAGTCGCTCATCATCGGCCGCCAGATCACCGGGATCTCAGCGTTCGTCTGACCCTCGGCCGACCACGAAGGGAGCCCGCCATGACCGCGAGCTTTGTCTACGATGCTGTCCGCACCCCGTTCGGGCGGGCGGGTGGCGCGCTCAGCGGCATTCGGCCCGACGATCTCGCCGCAGTCGTCATGAAGGCGACCGTCGAGCGCATGGGCCTCGACCCCGCGCGCATCGATGACGTGATCTTCGGCGATGCGAACCAAGCAGGAGAGGACAACCGCGACGTCGCCCGTTTCGGGGCGCTGCTGGCAGGATTCCCCACCAGTGTCACCGGCGTGACCGTCAACCGACTCTGCTCGTCGTCGCTGGAAGCGGTGATCCAGGCCGCCCGCGCTGTCGAGACCGGCGACGCCGGTCTCGTGCTCGCCGGCGGAGTGGAGTCGATGAGCCGGGCCCCGTTCATCGTGGAGAAGTCGCCGAGGCCTTGGCCGGCGGTCGGTAACCAGACGCTGTGGAACACCTCCATCGGGTGGCGGATGACCAACCCGAAGCTGCCGAAGCAGTGGACCATCTCCAATGGAGAATCGGCCGAGAAGATCGCCCGAGAGTGGGGACTCTCCCGAGATGCCCAGGACGAGTTCGCCGTGCGCTCTCACCGGCTGGCAGCTAAAGCGTGGGCTGACGGGGTCTACGATGGCGAGATCGTGCACGTGCCAGGAGCCGACCTGGCACGCGACGAGGGCATCCGGGACGACACTTCCGTGGACAAGCTCGCCGGGCTTACTCCGTTGTTCGCGCGCGACGGCGAAGGCACCGTCACCGCCGGGAACTCCTCGCCGATCAACGACGGCGCTTCCGCCGTTCTGATCGCCGCGGAGGGTGCGCTGCCCGGCGAGCCACTCGCGCGGATCGCGGGACGCGGAGCGCATGGCGTCGATCCGCATCTGTTCCCGATCGCGCCGATCGAGGCGGCGAACAAGGCGCTGGCACGCGCCGGCCGGTCCTGGGCCGATGTCGACGTGGTCGAGCTCAACGAGGCGTTCGCTTCACAGTCGCTCGCATGCGTCGCCGGCTGGCCTGAACTTGATCCTGAGAGGGTCAACATCCACGGCGGAGCGCTGGCCATCGGCCATCCGCTGGGCGCTTCGGGGGGCCGCATTCTCGGGCATGCCGCGCATGAGCTTGCGCGACGCGGAGGCGGCGTCGCCGTCGTGGCGATCTGCATCGGCGTGGGTCAAGGCCTCGCCGTCGTGCTGGAACGGTGACAGTGAGACCGCGAGCATCCGTTCGTGGTGAGGTCACTGGCAGTCCCAGAGTCAACCGAAGGCTCAGCATTCCCCTCCGACGTTCTTCCTCGACGGTGAGATGCTCGAGCTCGGCCAGCTGCAGTGACCTCCAGCGCTCTCGCCGCCGTGACAGGCCGCTGACCAGACAGGGTCGGCGCGTCAGAGAGCGGTGTAGGAATCCGCCATTTCCCGTGGAATCCTGAGTCCGGTACCACCGCCAACTAGCGTGGAATCCCTGGGGTTATCCGCCATCTCGAGCGGGAACCTACAGTAGGTGGAGGTTCCGCGCCGAAATGACATCGACGTCTCGGCCGAGGTGACTAGTTCGAGCCCCGTTCGCCAATTCGGAGCTCGCGCCTGCCAGCTGATTCGGCGCACGCAGGGAAGGGTGACGACTGATGAGTTCCGAACGTGGACGGTGTGGAAATCCGCCACTTCTCGTGGAATCTTGGCCGCGAGACTACTGCCAACAACCGTGGAATCGCGGCATTCCCCGCCATATCGAGCGGGAACCTACAGTAGTACGCGTGAGCCTAAGGGAAGTTGTTGTAGGTTCCGGATTGACTTTTCTACTTCGCAGACCGAATGTCCAAGCGGCAATTCGGGAGCGTGATCGGCGCGGATGCGTCATTCGGGTCGATGGTCTGACGCGAACTGCTTCCTGCCCACGAATGTACGCCTGAGGGGTCAGCCCAGATGGTGCGCGCCCACTCGTCGGGCCGTGCCCGAACGACCTGTCCATCGTTCGGGTACTCAGCTGGCCGGTGGACAGATCCTGCACACGATCGACGACGCCAGGTCACAGTCGGAGCAGGGCTTCGGCCGTTCCTGCGGATACCTCGGCACATCCCGGACCGCGATGCTGGCGACGGAACGGGGATGGTAGTTGCGGAGGCCGACCTTTCGAATGCCGAGCGGGCTATGGCCCACTCCGTTACGTCGTCCGACGACGCACCCCGCAGCCCGCTACGCGCCGCCCTGGTCGGCCAGGAGAAGTCTCCGCAGCACGTCGGTGGCGAGCGTCGGATGGGCGGTCAGATCTCCGGACGAGGCGTTCGCGGACAGCCTCCCGATCTGCAGTCAGGCTGGATAGGGCGACATCATCGATGGCATCGCGGTTCGGCTCCGGAACTGATGGCCTATTGCCGGAAACACCTCCCAGACGACGGTAGCGGGAGGCTCTCTACGTCGGAGGTGCGTGCCAGCACCAGGCGGCGATCACCAGATATTTCGCAAGCGGAAAGTGCCGCCTGCGAAATTCGATAGAGTGATCGACATCTGTTCAACTGAGCAGGTGTCGATTTCACACGAATGAGGCTATTGATGCTCACAAAGATTCGCCGCCGACTGATCGCAGGCTCCATCCTCCGCCGCTCTGGGTACGCGCAGAAGTACGGGATCTGAGTTCTTCCGGTTCGGGGGTCGTTCAGGCGACCCCCGGTTCGTGCGAATCATGCGTGAGAAGAACCTCTATCTCGACCTGAGACGGCTCGATCGGATTGCCGAGCGCGACACGGCTTCCTTTGAAAACGGCGGCGCCACGATCGTCCTGGACTCCGTCGATATCGCTGACGTCACCACTGCCGATCCCCGCGAGTTCAGACCGCAGACCGCGTTCTTCCGCACGTACGCGCGTGATCCGCTTCCGGAAGATCTGCGTAAGGATCTCAGGGGAGGCATCATCCGCCTTGTGAACAGTCAGGAGGCGCGGGATGCCATCGCTGCGCCCCGCTTCGCTACTGGCGCCTTCCGGACGCAAGGGTGGGGTGTCGAGGCCATTCTTGAGATGCTGTTTCCGCTGATCTGCGGGCGACGAGACCCTGCCCTGCAACTGCTGACGCGTGAGTACGTCCGTCGGGTGGTCGTCGGATCCAGTGTGCGCGGGTTCAGGAAGAAGGAACGCACGCGCGTGAGTGGTGACATATGGGCCAGGATGTTGCCCCATATTCTGCATCTGTCGCCGGGAACTCATGACGATCTGATTGATGTGGCACTTCGTGTTCGCAGACGTCTCTCACCCCGAGAGCTCCCGGAGGTTTACTCCCGCATGGTGCTCTCGATGGTTGGCTTCACCGGGATCGGGCTTGAGTGGGCGGTTACGCTCGGCATGCGGAGAGCGAAGGATGGGTCTAGAGCACTCGACAAGTTCGCTGCCCGAACAATCGTCGACGAGAGTCAGCGCCTCGCGCCGGCGGCGTGGAAGCTCATTAGAGAACAACCGATCGAGGGTGCCGAGGGCAGCTATCGCCACGTTGTGTTGATGACGTCCGCTGTGCACAGAAGCAGTCGGCATTGGGAGAAGCCGCTGGAGTTTCTCCCGGGCAGATGGGAGTCTCCCAGTACGCCGACGACGGCGAACTTTCTTCCGTTCGGGAGAGGAGCGATGCTCTGCCCCGCGAGGCAGTTCGCCTTGGATGTGCTCTGTGTGGCGCTCGACACTCTCCGCGACGACTACATCATCGATATCGGAGCGCGTCGCTCCCTGCCCCGCGCGCACATACTGTTCGCGCCGCCACGTCGACGTATCCGCATCACCCGACGGGAACGAGGGACTTCTAGTGAGTAAGACACGCTCGGAACGCCCGGGCTTGCTCAAGAACGCGAACTATCGCCGGCTGCTGGGCGCATCCGCTTTCGGTGCGGTGTCGGCTGGCGCCGCGGGTATTGGACTGGATCTCGTCGCGGTCATCACTCTGCAGGCATCCGCATTCGAAGTCGGACTGATCAATGCGGTGGGGACCGTGTCGTATCTCGTCCTGAGTGTTCCGGTCGGTGTGCTCGTCGACCGCATGCGCAAGAGCGCGATCATGGGGTTCGCTGAGCTGCTCGCCGCCGTTGCCTTGCTGTGGATTCCGGTTGCGTTCATGCTGGGGATCCTTGAGTACTGGCAACTTCTGCTCGTCACCTTCGTCTCGGGATTCGCGGGGATGCTGTTCAGCATCGCGAGTCGAAGCGTCTTGCCAGACATCGTCGATGACGACAACGTCGCGCTTGCCTACTCTCGTCAAGAGAGCGCAACCACGGCGATCGACATCGTCGCACCCTTCGTCGTGGGGCAGGTGCTGCGATGGGTCGCCGCCCCCTTCGTCTTGCTGATCTCGTCGGTCGCTCGGGTGCTCTCCTCCATTCTGGCTTTCAGACTGCGAGGGTTGCCGGAGCGGGTCGATGAGCGCGCGGAGCCCTACTACCGCGCACTCGGTACCGGACTGCGATTCAGTCTGGGCAACAGGCCCGTCCGACTCATCGTGATCAGCACGGCGCTGATCAACTTCGGACTTGCCATGGGGTCGGCGGTGGAGACGATCTACTACGTCCGCACGCTGGAGATGTCAGCACCCGAGATCGGGGTGGTACTGATGTGCATCGGTATCGGCGGTCTCGCAGGGACGCTCATCGGTCCGATCATCAACAAGTCGCTCGGCGAACGCGTCGCGTTTCGAACCGTCACCATCGCGATGGTGCCCGTCGTGGCGATCTTGCCCTTGATCGCAGGATTCGGGCGCTTCGCCTACGTGGCCGTGGCCGCACAGGGAATGCTCTACGCGGTCCTCGTCGTCGTTTACAACGTGAACTCCTACTCGCTGACGTCCCGTCTCACGCCGCGATCGCTGATCGCTCGGCAGATGAGCTTTCTCGGGTTCGCGGGGATGGGGGTGGTTCCCATCGCCAGCTTGCTCGGAGGCTTCACGGGCACGGCGATTGGAGCGGTCTCGACGCTGTGGATCTGGGTCGGAATCTCCGTGCTGGCCGTGATCCCGACGCTGGCGCTCCCCGACGTCCGCGCGCCGCAGGAAGGCGGGGCCATACCTGCGGAGGATGCCGCGACCGAAGACTCAACACGCTCAGCCTCGTAGGAACCCGCCACTTCACGTCGAGCCCTGCGGGCATGCCCGCCGTGGGATGCCGGGGGATTCCAAGCTGGGCGTGCTGGCAGCGGCCGCCGGCATCTCGACGCAGCATCCGCCCCTGGACCAGTATCACCACGGCGGTGAAGGCTGCCTCCCTCCTTGCTCTCGCGGGCGAAGGATTCACCCGGTTCCGCACCGGCGGCTCGGCGGACAACGAGGCGATCATCCGCGCGAACGGCGCGCTGGGCTACCTCCGCGACGAGGAGTGGGTCACCCTCCAGCGTTGCTCAGTGTGAGTTCCCGAGCGCCCGTCGGATCAACGTGACCTGAAGCGGCAGCCGCACCAGCGATACGGCGAACGCGGCCCATGCCTTCGGCGTGCGTCGGCGCGCTGCCCGGCGGCCGAGGTCCACGCTCATCTGCATGTTCGCGGGCCAGACGGCGGCGAGCACCACCGCACTCGCTCGCCCGGCGGCGACGCGCGTCGACGGCACGATCAGCCCCACCGCGCACGCCAGCTCGGCGAGGCCCGAGACGATCACCAGCGGCCGATCCCACCGGCGCAGCACGCGCGGGATGATCGGAGTGAACACGCCCGGCCGCACGAGATGGATGACGCCCGACACCGCGAACGGCACCATCACGATCCAGGGGATGGTGGCCGTGGGCTTCTTCGCGCGACGTGTCATCACGCCATTCTCCCCGCCCGCCGACGCGCGGGGCCGCCGCGCGAACACCTCCGTTGGCCGCGTAGGCAGATGCTCTCCCCCTCAATCCTGGAGCGAGCCCGACCGGCACCTCGCCGTCGCCTGGGCCGCCGACTGCGCCAGCTGCGGGTGCAGGGTTCGCAACTCGCGCAGCCCATCGCCCAGCTGCACGACCTCGACGACGATCACGCAGGCATGATCGGTGAGCAGGATCACGGCATTCAAGCCGCGGTGCGCCCGGGGCCAGCCCGCTGGCTGAGCCGCGCGATCGACGAGAGCCCGGGCGCCGCGGACATCGATCCCGACACCGCCACCTGGCGATGAGGGTCATGTCCGCGGCGTCCGGAATCACCGATCGGTGCGGAGCACGAGCGCTTCGCGGCGAGAAACTGAGGTCCACGCGCGCTGCACGATGAACACCAGTAGCGCCAGCTCCGCCCCGATGGACAGCACGTAGAACGGTAGCCACTCGGCAGTCGATCCGGCGATGTTGAACGCCGAGTACGGCACGTACAGCGACGCCACTACGACGTTCACGATGCGGTTCGCCCGCGGCGGGAGGGTCACCGACAGTACGATCATCACCGCCGGGACCATCACCGAGGCGAGCATCCCCGTCAGCAGCGGCGGGTTCACCTCGAACTGCCAGACCATCCCGTCGAGGATGCCGGCGACGACATGCGGTTTGTAGAAGTTCAAGACGTCGACGTAGACGTACAGGAACATGAAGCTGGTCCAGGCGGCGGCGAGCTTCACCGGTGTGGGGATCGATGCGACGTCGAGTGCGGCGCGGGTCTTGAGCGTGGTGCACATGGGTTCTCCTTGGCTGTGGTGGGTGTGGTCCAGGGATGCCGCGTCACGGGATGACGACGAGCTTGCCGCGCGTGTGCCCGGTCGCGACCCGGCGGAGGGCGTCGGCGGCATCCGTCAGTGCGTAGCTCCGATCGACGACCGGCGTGATCTCGCCGCTCGCGAGCATCTCCGCGAGCGCGACCAGATCGTCACGGCGGCCGAGGGAGGTGAACGGCCGCAGTCGCTGGCGCGTCAGCGCGGACAGCAGACGCGCGCGGGCGATGCGACCGAGAGGCCCGATCCAGGCGCCGCCGCGACCGCTGTTCGGGATGAGCGTTCCGGTCGGGGTGAGGATCCGTCGCATCGCCGCGAGCGGCTGCGCCTCCACGCTGTCGAGGATCACGTCGAACCGCGTGCTCCCGTCGGTCACGTCGGTCGTCTCGTAGTCGATGACGTGATCGGCGCCGAGGCGGCGGACGAGCTCGGCGTTGCGCCCACTGCAGACGGCCGTGACCTCGGCGCCGAGCGCTTTCGCGATCTGCACCGCGAACGACCCCACGCCGCCGGAGGCCCCGGTGATCAGCACCGTCTGCCCGGCCGTCAACCGCGCCACGTCGCGCAGCGCCTGCAGCGCCGTCATCCCCGATGTCGGGACCGCGGCTGCGTCTGCCGCGGAGACGCCCGCGGGAACCGGCGCGAGATGATCCTCGCGGACGGTGGCGTACTCCGCGAGCGCGCCCGTCGTCGTCCACCCGAACACCCGGTCTCCGACGTGCACCGAGGTCACCTCCGCACCCACCGCTCGGACGATGCCGGCCAGGTCCATACCCGGGCTGCGCCGGCGAGGCCGCCGCAGCCCGAACGCCAGTCGCACCAGGCGCGGCCGGCCCGTCATCACGAAGTAGTCCCCCGGGTGCACGGATGCGGCGCCGACCTCGACGAGCACCTCCCGCCGGCCGGGCGACGGGACCTCGACGGCCCCGAGCGACAGCACCTCCGGCGTCCCGTATCGCTCCTGCACGAGCGCCTGCATCCGCCCCGGAGAGGTCACGGCAGCCGACGGATCCGGCGAGGCGGGGGTGGTCATGAGATCTCCTGGTGGTCGTGAGCGGCGGATTCGTACACCGTACGTCGTACACCGTACTATCGGACGTACGCTGTACGATTGTCAAGTCCTTCGACGCGATGAGGAGCCCGATCGATGGCGCGACGACGCCCGCCCACGCCTGTCGGCGCCGGTCTCAGCAAGGAGCGCGTCGTCGCCGAGGCGATGCGCATCGCCGACCGCGAGGGGGTGGAGCGACTCAGCATGCGCGCACTCGCCGCCGCGCTCGACGCCGGCGCCATGTCGCTGTATCACTACGTCGCGAACAAGGAGGAGCTGCTCGACGCGATGATCGATGTCGTCTTCGACGAGATCGCGCTGCCCTCCCTCGATGTCGACTGGACGGTCGCGATGCGCGCCGAGTCGGTCTCTGCGCACGAGGTGCTCGCCCGGCATCCGTGGGCGATCAGTCTGATGGAGTCGCGCACGTCGCCCGGGCCGGCGAACCTCCGTCACCGCGAGGCCGTGACCGCGTGCCTGCGCCGCGCCGGGTTCTCGGTCGAGATGGCGACCCACGCGAACTGGCTGCTCAGCAGTCATGTCTACGGCTACGCGCTGCAGGAGGCGAGCCTGCCGTTCGGCACGGCCGAGGAGCTCGCCGACATGACCGAGGAGGTGTATCTGCCGCAGGCGCCGGCGGAGCTGTATCCCTCGCTGCACGAGTCCGGTGCGCACCTCCTGGCGATCGGGTACGACCCGTCCCAGGAGTTCCTCTTCGGCCTCGATCTCGTGCTCGCCGCCCTCGAGGCGCTCCGCCCGAAGCCCTGACGACGCGAAAGCGTCGGCCTCAGGGCTGCGTCGGCGGGTGCATTCCGTCGTCGATGCGCGTGAGGAGGCGCATCGCGGCGTCGAGCTCGCGTTCGTCGACATCCGCCGACAGCGCGCGCGCCAGGCTCTGCGACCACCACGCGCGCAGTCGTCCGATGTTCTCGATGGCCAGGTCGGTCGGGAACAGCTGCACCTGCCGGCCGTCGTCCGGCGCGCCGCGCCGTTCGATCATCCCCTTGCGCTCGAGCTCCCGCAGCGCGGTGCTCAGGTTGCTGCGCCGCAGCCCCGTGGCAACGGCGGTGGCGCTGGGGGATGTTCCCGGATGCCCGTCGATCCAGCGCATCGCGAGGATCTCCGTGCCGGTGAGCGCGACGACGTCCGGCCCGGCTGAGACGCCGTGCGGATCGAGCTCGCGGGCCACGCGGAGCACGAGCTCGGCGAAATCACCCCACATGGCATCCGGCCCCGACGTCACTCGGACAGCTTACCTCCGCCGTGAGAATTAGTTATAGTTTCATAACTATGACTTCTTCTTCATCCACCGCCGAACGCGTCGCCCTCCCGGACGCGAACTCCGACGCATCCCGCCCCATCACGCCCGCTCTGCTGGTGGTGCTGGGTCTGCTCAGCGCGATCGCGCCCTTCGCGACGGACCTCTACCTGCCGGCGTTCCCGGAGATGGCCGCCGATCTGCAGACCTCCGCGACCGCCGTCCAGCTCAGCCTCACGTCGTTCCTGCTGGGAGTCACCGCGGGCCAGCTCGTCTTCGGCCCGCTCTCCGATCGCTTCGGACGCGTCGCCCCGCTCGTCGCTGGCGCGGTGCTGTGCGTCGCCGCGAGCGTCATCGCCGTCTTCGCCCCGACGGTCGGCGTCCTCATCGCCGCACGTTTCGTGCAGGGGCTCGGCGGTGCCGCCGGCATGGTCATCGGTCGTGCGATCATCTCGGACCTCGCCACCGGACGGCCCGCTGCGCGCGCCTTCTCGCTGATGATGATCGTCGGCGGCGTGGCGCCCGTGATCGCACCGCTCGTCGGCGGCGTGCTCACGGCGGCGGTCGGATGGCGGGGACTGCTCGCGATCGTGCTGGGGCTGGCGGTCGTGATGCTCGTCGCCGTCCTGGTCGTGGTGCGCGAGACCCACCTCAAGGAGCGGCGTGACGCCCTCCGCGCCGAGCGCCGCGGATCGTCGTCCGGGGCGCGTGAGATGCTCTCGCGCACCTTCATCGGCTACGCGGCGAGCTTCGCCTTCGCGTTCGCGGCCATGATGGCCTACATCTCCGCCTCGCCCTTCGTCTATCAGGACATGATCGGGCTCGACAGTGCGGGTTACGGCATCGCGTTCGGCATCAACGCCCTCGTGCTCATGGTGACCAGCGTCGTCTCCGCGAAGCTGGTCGCGACGCGCTCGGTGCGGGCCGTGCTCGGCACCGGGCTCGGCGGCGTGCTCGTCGCCGCCGTCGCGTTCGCCGTCCTCGCTGTCACCGCCGCCCCCGTCGCCCTGCTCGCCGTGCCGCTGTTCCTGCTGTCCGGGAGCCTCGGCTTCGTGCTCGGCAACGGCACCGCGCTGGCCCTCGCGGCCGTCCCGAAGGCAGCCGGCACCGCCTCGGCCGTGGTCGGAGCGCTGCAGTTCGGCCTGGCCGCCCTCGTCTCGCCGCTGGTGAGCCTCGGCGGGTCGACGACCGCGGTCCCGCTGGCCGTGGTCATGCTCGCCGCCGCGGTCGTCGCCCTCGCCTTCTTCGCGATCGCGCGCCCCGCCCGCCCCCGCACGACGTGAGCGGGGGCCACCGTCCCCACTCGCGGTGTTCGACCTGGACGTCAAGCGCCCCGAGGACTTCGAGCAGGCCACAGAGGGTCTCGGCGTGCTCATCCGCGCACTCCGCACCCAGAACCTCGCCATACGACCTCACGGCGCGCACCACGCTAAATGCGGCGCGTCGGCCGCCATGGAAGGCGACGCCTATGCGTCCCGCACCGGCTACCTGTGTCTCGCTGTGGCTGTCGCAGGCTGGACCCGCACGGACGTCGAGCACACCGCCCGCACCGCGCTAGGTATGGAGCACTACCGCACCCGACGCAATGTCGCCACCGGCCTCAGAGAGTCTCGCAAGCCACAAGAAGCCGCATCCCGCCTGGGAGAAGGCCCTCACCCGCGGCAGCCTCTACCGCTACGCTCCGCAAGGCCGCGCAGCATCGTGGCATCGTACGGTCCGCGGTCTCAGAGACCGCGCGGCACGCAAGCTCGGCATCGTCAAACGTCGACGAGCCCGACACAAAAACGAACGTGAGCAATGGGCCTGGTGGCAGGACCACCTCACCCGCAGGCCGGCCGCCGCGGCCGCGATCGTCCTCGGCGGTGACCGCAGCGCGTAGCGCGGGGCCCGGTGGCGTGCCGGCGCCGTTCTAGAAGCGGTGTTGAGCCGCGAGGCGGAACACGAGGATCAGTATTGACACGATGTAAGCCGCCATGCCCGCTGCAGAGGCGAAGAGAACCCACGCGTTCAGCGGTTGGGACGGGTTCAGCTGGAGTACCAGTGCGGTCGCGGCGATCGTGAGCACGACGAGCACCGTGACGCCGAAGTGGACCGCGTCGGTGCGTTGCGTCCCGCGAAGCGCACCGATGCGAGTCGCGCCGACAGCGGCGATCGCTGCGGAAGTGGCGAGGAGGGTAAGGATCAGGACGGTACCGAACCAGCCATAGGCCGTGAGCGTCCCTCTGACGGGTTCGCACGTGGCGAGTAACGGCGCGACGCTCCATCGCACGGTCTCGCAGGACGGATCCCGGTACACCGCCATGGCGACGAGCGAGTTCCCCAGCGGGATCGCCAGGCCGAGGAACAGCGCGATCCACCCCGCCCACCGAAGGGCGGGGTGGATCTGTTGTGTTTCTTCCATCCCTACGTTCTACAGGTCATTGCCGTTGCAACTGAAAGCCTGCGGATCCGTTGCCCCGTAGCTGCCTGAGTACCAACAAAGGTCGGGTGCCCTCCAGCCTCGGGTGTTGTTGAGCACCGGTCGGCTACCAGTCGGCCCCGGGCCCGGGTAGGTACCAGGCGTGACGCCCATGCAATCAGTGAGCGGCATCGAGGGGAACGACTCGCACATTCCACGATTCACAGGCTGGACAATCGACCCCACAACGCTCGTCGAATCCTGGCCCTTGTTCGGGTACATCGTGAGACGCAGCTCGTTCGTCGAGCCGATGGTGTTCGGAATCATCTGCGGCTGGGCAGCACCCACAGCGATGGTCGACACGGTGCAGGGGTCGCTGAGGTCGTTGTAGTCCCCGTAAAGGCCGATGTTCCCGGGTGCGAGGATGGTGCTCGTCCCGGCGATCACCCAACCGAACCAGTCGAACGCCCGGTTTGATGCAGCTGCCCAATCCTTGTACTCGTCGCCAGGAACCCCACACGCACCACGAATGCCCAGGTAGGGCCAGGGCGCCGCGATCGGACGTTGAGATGTGTAGAAGTCGACTTGGAACTCCATCCCCCAGTGGTCTGCCATCACCGCAGGGTGAGCGAAAGGACTTAGCCCCCACCAGGAGTAGTTGGCATCGATAGCGATCTTCGAACCCATCGAACCGATCTGGATCTGGACGTCGGTAGGCTGCCAGGTCTGGCTGCCGGAGCGAACTGCGAGCCCGGGTGAGGACTTCGATGTGGCGAGATCCGCCGGAATGACCGCGTCTGGCGCATCGAACACCGGAAGATCTGCTCCCAGCATCACCTCCCCGGTTGCCTCGGATCGTTGCAGCGACCGCGCCTGGTGTTCGGCGCCATCCACGTACGCCGTGACGATCTCGGGAGCCGTTCCTGTTCGCCGTCTTACCTCGCTGAGAAACTCATCGATGCTGAGCGAACCGTCGAGCCAGAAATCTCCTACGATCGAGTCGCTCTCAAAGTGATACCCCAGAATCGGCAGACCGGCCCCTGACTGGACGGTGCTCGCCGATTTCAAGCTCACGGGATGATGGAATTGCAGCTCTGCGAAGGTAGGGTCAACCGTCATACCGTCACGCTCCGCAGCGGCACGCTCGGCAGCAGCGACAGCCGGCGACGTTGAGAGAAGCGATGCAATAAGGATGCCGACCGCAGCAGCAGCGCCTGCTCGCACCACTGTGCTCCAGCGTTGGGGAGTCTTCATGTCACGATCGTCGCGTCGTTCTCTCCTGAACGGCAAGTTGACTCATCTACTTGCCGTTCAGCCTTAGCGGCTGGTAGGGGCTGATCGAAAAGCTCGATATCTAGAGACCAGGCGATACGAAGCACGGTGTCCATAGTGGGATTCGGAGTACGAGAACTCGATTGCCAAGGCCGCTCTATGCTTGCGAGCGTAAAGATGGAGACCCCAGCGCGGTGAGCTGCCTCTTCGATCGAGAGACCTCTGGATTTACGCGCCTCACGCACGCTCCTAGACAACTCTTCAAGAGCCTGCCGATAGCGACGTTGGTGCCCAAGAGTCGACCCTCCAGCGTTCCGCGTTGGCCGAACTCTTTCGATGTCAGCGCGACCATACATTGGGACCTCCTGCCGTGTGGACAAGCTTCATGCTCGTCCAGAACCACTATTGACCATCGAACTTATGACCTCATGGTGGCTGGCCTTGAACCTGCACGCGTCGCCGATGAGCGTGAAATAGTCGACCGCGCAGCCGGCGCGCGTCGGCCGCTGAGCGGCTTCGCCGGAAAATGAGCGCCGAGGCCGCGGCGCTCCCAACCTCGCTTCGGCCGAGCCTGCGCCTAGGCCCCGGAATGGGCGTGGGCACGCGTCTGGATTGCGCTCGGCAACCACGCCTTGTTCTTGGCCAGATGAAGTGCAAACCGTTCAGGCTCGCCCACTTGAACGAGGGCAATTCCGCGCGCGTCGAGCTTTTCCATCAAGGATGAGATGAAGTTCCCAAAGCCCCCCTTCCCGTTGACTGGAACGAAGAGAGCACCGCGTGCCGGGACAGAGTGCACGTCGAGGTCGGCGGCGTGGAGGTTTACGAAGTAGGTCGAGTGCAACTTCGTAGAATCGGCAGTCCTGGTCGCTCTCGCACATCACGACAAGGCGGTCGAGCAGCCCGTTCAAAACGTTCGAGTGGCGAAAAAGGCTCTCATCGCGGCAGATGGTTGCGTTCGCTTGGCCGTTGAGCCATCCCGCGATAAGCGAACAATTGACAGGTCGCTCTGAGCATCTAGTACACCCGAGACGAAGTCCTTGTCGTGTGTTGCGACGAGAACCTGTGCCCCTCGGGCTGTCGCAGCCAACGCGAGCTCGCGGCCGAGCGCGCGAGTCGGGAGGATGCAGAAACGCCTCCGGTTCATCGACGACGATGATCTGCTGAGCTTCGGCCAGAACGGGAGGGGGCCGCTTTCCCGTCAGCGATCATCAGCACGTACTCGTCGTAGATCGCGTCGAGGCGGTGCACGGCGTGGGTGCTCTTACGATGGCGGGATGAAGATCGTGCTCACCGGCGCCACCGGCTACATCGGCTCCTCCGTTCTCGCCGCTCTCCGGGAGCGGGGCCACGAGGTCGTCGCGCCCGTGCGCAGCGCGTCGTCGGCGCAGAAGGCCACCGCGGCCGGTGCGACCGCCGTCGTCGGCGACATCACCGACCCCGCCTGGTTCGCCCCGATCCTCGAGGGCGCGGATGCCGCGATCCACACCGCCGCGCCCGGCGACGGCAGCTCGCCGCAGTTCGACAGCGCCGTCGCCGACGCCGTGATCTCCGCCTTCGGCGGCACCGGCAAGCCGTACATCCACACCGGCGGGCTCTGGATCCACGGCCCGTCCACCGACCTCACCGAGGAGACGCCGTTCGCCCCGCCCGCCCTCGTCGCCTGGCGCGAGGCGGTCGAGTCCCGCCTCGCCGACGCCGACCTGGCGCTCACGATCGTCGAGCCCGGCATCGTGTACGGGCACGGCGGCGGCATCCCGGCGTCGTTGGCCGACGCCCCGAGGGATGCCGAGGGTCGCCTCACCGTCGTCGGCGACGGCACGCACCACTGGGCGACCGTGCACGTCGACGACCTCGCCGACCTCTACGCGCGGGTCATCGAGGGCCCGGCCCCCGTCGGTCGCGTGCTGGGTTTGAGCGGACACAACCCGACGGTGGCCGAAATCGGCGAGGCCTTCGCCGACGGCCCGGTCGTGCCCGAAGGTGCCGCCGCATCGCGCGAGCGCCTCGGCACCCCCTTCGCCGACGCCCTCATGCTCGACCAGCAGGGGTACGGCCGCCGGGCGCGCACACTCGGCTGGACGCCCGCGCGCCCGACTCTGATCGAGGAGATCCGCACCGGCTACGCCGCCCCCGCGGCCGACTGAACGAGGCCCTGTCGGCCGCGTCCGCTGCGGTCTACGCTCTCGGCATGTGCCGAAACATCCGGGTGCTCCACAACTTCGAACCTCCCACCACCGATGACGAGGTCCGCGAGGCCGCGTTGCAGTTCGTCCGCAAGGTGAGCGGGTCGACCCGTCCGTCGCGCGCGAACGCGGAAGCCTTCGACGCCGCGGTCGACGAGATCGCCGTGGCCACGCGGCGCCTCCTCGACGCGCTCGTGACCGCCGCGCCCCCGAAGAACCGCGAGGCCGAGGCGGTGAAGGGACGCGCCCGCCACGAGAAGCGGATGGAGCGCGAGGTGCGCATCCGTACGGCGTCGTGACGCGGATGCCGCACCGGCGCGGCATCCGTCGCCATCCGGCGACTTCCCAGGTTCGCGTCACCCCGCTGCCCTACTCTGACTCCAGTCCAGGGGGAGTACTCCGAGACGGACGGTTCGTCATTACGGTCGCATGCGGCCCGGGCCGCCCGGTCCCGATCAGGGATGGAGGAGACTCTGGCGTCGACCACGTCACGCCATTCTTCGGGAGACCCTTGTGAACATCACGCCGCTCGTGTGGATCATCACGATCGCCGTCACCATCGCCTTCTTCGTGTGGGAGTTCTTCGCGCACGTGCGCAAGCCCCAC
The DNA here is from genome assembly GCF_058792815.1 of Microbacterium sp. MPR-TSA4. Lineage (NCBI taxonomy): Bacteria > Bacillati > Actinomycetota > Actinomycetes > Micrococcales > Microbacteriaceae > Microbacterium > Microbacterium sp. MPR-TSA4. The sequence goes on along the minus strand of NZ_JBXAFF010000022.1, from coordinate 6,440 downwards.
GAGCCGACGGTGGGCGAGTCGGCCCGGTGGTCGGCGTTCTACATCGGCCTCGCGCTGCTGTTCGGCGTCGGCGTCGGTGTGGTCTCGGGGTGGACCTACGGCGGCGAGTACTTCGCCGGCTACCTCACCGAGAAGGCCCTGTCGATCGACAACCTGTTCGTCTTCCTCATCGTCATGACCGGCTTCGCGGTGCCGAAGATCTATCAGCAGAAGGTGCTGATGATCGGCATCGTCATCGCCCTCATCATGCGCGGCGCGTTCATCGCCGTCGGTGCGGCACTCATCGAGAACTTCTCGTGGGTGTTCTACCTGTTCGGTGCCCTGCTGCTGTTCCTCGCCTACCGCCAGGCGTTCGCGCACGGCGAGTCCAACCCCGCCGACGGCCGCTTCATGCGCCTCGTCCGCCGGGTGCTGCCGGTGAGCGACGAGTACAACGGCGACAAGCTCACGGTCGTGAAGGACGGCCGCCGCTTCGTCACCCCGATGCTGCTCGTCATCGTCGCGATCGGCTTCATCGACCTCGTCTTCGCCGTCGACTCGATCCCGGCGATCTACGGGCTCACGCAGGAGGCCTACCTCGTCTTCACGGCGAACGCCTTCGCGCTCATGGGTCTGCGCCAGCTGTACTTCCTCATCGGCGGACTGCTCGAGCGCCTCGTCTACCTCGCGCACGGCCTCGCGGTGATCCTCGCGTTCATCGGTGTGAAGCTGCTCATCCACGCGCTCCACAAGAACGAGCTGCCGTTCATCAACGGCGGCGAGCACGTGACGATCATCCCCGAGATCCCCATCTGGCTCTCGCTCGTCGTCATCGCCGCCACGATCGCCGTCGCGACGATCGCCAGCCTCGCCAAGACGCGTCGGGACCGCCTGGCGGTCGAGCCGCACGACGTCGCCTGAGCGCGGCGGGTCGGGCACGAGACCTCCGCGCGTCGGGCGCGCCGGGATCTAGGCTGGTGTCGCCCGAGGAGAGGACGTCGACGTGGATGCTGTGGTGCTCGTGTCCGGCGGAGCAGCCGTCACCCCTTACACCAGCGCGGAGCGTGCCGCGGGCGAGGGTCTCGCCGCCGGCAACACGTCGACGGCCCTGCGCACCCATCTGCTGCAGCGGCACGCCGCGGTGTTCACGGCGCCGGCGCGCATCGGCGACGGCGAGGTGCGCGAAGACACCGGCTGGCAGGGGTTCTCCGACGTCGCCGACGTCCTTCCCGCCGCGATGACGATCAACGCGGTCGGCGACATCGACGGCGCCGGGGTGAGGCTGGCCGCGTTCCTCGGGTGGCTGGGCGAGGAGCACGGCGTCTCGTCGGTCCGGCTCGTGGCGCACTCGATGGGTGGACTGTTCTGCCGGGCGGCGCTGCGCGAGATCGGACGCGGAGGGCCCGCCGTGTCACACCTGGTGACCCTGGGAACGCCCTGGCACGGATCCCTGCTCGGCGACGTCCTCAGCGGCGATATCACCACGGCCGATGCGCACGACGATCCGCCGACGCTGAGCATCCTCGAGGCGTCGCCCGGGTACGCGGCGCAGAATTCGCAGGGCGCGGCCGCCGAGGTGTCGGCTCACTTCCTTGCGGAGTGGAACGCGGCCCAGCAGGGTGTGCTGGACGACGTCGCGGTCACGGTCATCGGCGGCGGCCACTTCCGCGCGTACCGCGAGCCCGATCGGCTGTGGCCCCACGACGGCCTGGTGTCGCTGCGCAGCGCGCTCGCCACCGACGTCCCCGCCGCGGTGCTGCCGCAGGTGCGCCGACACACGGTGGACGACGACGTGCACAGCATCTTCTTCGCGAACGGCTTCGATCTTCCGTGGGAGCGCGCGCTCACGTGGGACCCGGCGGTGTTCGAGCTCGTCGACGCCGCGCTGACCACGTGACGGGTGCCCGCCGGTCGGGGGCGCGGAGAGTTCGGGCCGCGGGGTGGCGCGGAACGCCACCCCGCCCCGCAGCACGGGCCTCTGGGGAAGGCGGCGTCTGCGGGTGACGAGCCCCCCAGCTCATCGAGGCCCGAACACGGCGGGAAACCATCACCGCCGCATTCATGAGATGGGCATTCGCGTGAATCATGACGCGAGTGTCGAAAAGTCGCGGTCGCACCGGTCTGGGACCATGTCGGCATGAGGACGAGCTTCGACCGGCGCGATCTGCGCGTGCGCCCGGCATCCGTCGACGACGCCCGCGGCATCGCCGAGGTGCACGTGCAGGCCTGGCGCGAGGCCTACGCGCGTCAACTGCCGGCTCACCTCCTCGCCGGACTGCGTGTGGAGCCGCGCGTCGAGCGCTGGGCGGCGATCGTCGCCGACGACACCACGGACGTCTTCGTGGCCGAGGTCGACGGCCGTGTCGTCGGCTGGTCCACGGCCTCCGGCGGGCGCGACGACGACCGTCCCACGCCGCGGGAGCTTGAGGGCATCTACGTTCTCGCCGCGCTCTCCGGCGCCGGCGTCGGGCAGCGCCTGTTGGATGCCGCGATCGGCACCGACCCCGCCCACCTCTGGATGCTGGACGACAACCCGCGGGCCGAGGCCTTCTACCGCCGCAACGGCTTCGTCCGCGACGGTGTCGAGCGCGATCGCACCATGGCCGGGCATCCGATCCACGTCGTCCGCCTGGTGCGCCACGACGGCGTGCCGCAGTGGGCCGCGGTGAAGGATGCCGAGATCGCGCTGCTGCGCGCGGACGTGCGCCGCGATCCCGCACGGGTGAGCGCTCTGCTGCATCCGACGTTCGTCGAGATCGGGCGCTCCGGCATCCTGTGGACGCGGGACCAGGTGGTGGCCGCGCTCGCCGAGGAGGGCGGACGCGCCGAGCCGCCCACCGACCAATGGGAGTTCCGGCAGCAGTCCGCGGATCTCGTGCTGATCACCTACCGGCTCACGACGCCGTCGGGACGCAGCCGCCATTCGTCGCTCTGGGATATGGGCGGCGCCACGCCGCGGCTGCGCTTCCATCAGGGCACGCTCGTGCCGCCCGCGCACGACGCCGCGCGATAGCGGACCGAGACCTCAGCGGTCGGTGCGCTCCCAGTCGGTGCGCAGCAGGCCGAGCACGACCATGTCTTCATAGGCGCCGCGCACCCACGCGTGTTCGCGCAGCCTGCCCTCGACCTCGAAGCCGGCCTTCTCGTACACGCGGATCGCACCGACGTTGGAGCTGATGGCCTGCAGATGCACGCGTCGCAGATTGCAGCGCACGAATGCGAAGGCGACGATCTTCGCCAGGGCGGCGCTGCCGATGCCGCGGCCCCGGTGCTCGGCGAGCACGGCGATGCCGATCTCGGCGTGACGGGCGAGGTCGTCGAATCCGAACAGGCTCACGCTGCCGACCGCGGCGCCGTCGACGTCGATCACGAACTCGATGCTGCGCGTGCCCGGTCCGCTCGCCGTATCGGTGAGCCGCTTCTCGAACGCCGACCGGGTCAACGGGGAGGGCCGCGACGGTGTGCGCTCCTCCCACGTCTCCAGGTCGGCGGTGAGGCGGTAGAGCGCGTCGACGTCCGCGGCGGTGCGGGCGCGCAGGGTCACGAGCGGGGCGTGGGGCATTCCCTCCACGTTACCGGCGGGGTGCGACGATCGGCCCGTCGGCCTCCGACCGGCGGCCGACCGGCACGCTTCCCGCGGTCGTCGGGAGTCCGAACAGCACGGATGCCGCGCGGCGGATATGGGTCTCCGCGAGATCGGCGGCCCGATCGGCGTCACCCCCGTCGATCGCGGTGAAGATCGCCCGGTGCTCGGCGCGCAGCCGGTCGGACTCCTCGGGCCACTCCTCGGTGCGCTCGGCGGCGCGGAGGATCGGCACCTTCATCGCGCTGCGGATGGCGGCGGTGAGCGCCGCCGACAGGGCGCTTCCCGAGGCCTCGGCGATCGCCAGGTGGAACTGCGTGTCGGCGTCGTTGAAGGAGTCCCGCGACGAGTGGGGCTGATCCATCCGATCGAGCGCGTCGATCATCCGCGTCCGCGCGGCGTCGTCGAGTCGTCGCGCGGCCGAGGCGGCACTGGCGCGCTCGAGGACGACACGCGCGTCGGTGACGTCCTGGATGGTGAAGTTCGACAGCGCGACGTGCAGCCGGAGGAAGCGGGTCAGCGCGTCGCGGGGGAGGGCGGCGACGAACGTCCCCGCGGTGGCGCCCGCTCCGGGCTGCGATCTCAGGACGCCCTGCGCCTCCAACACGCGCACGGCTTCGCGCACGCCGGCGCGGCTGACCTCGAGGCTGGCAGACAGCTCGCGCTCGGGCGGAAGGGCGTCGCCGACCTGGAGCGCGCCGGAGAGGATCCGGTCCTCGATCGCCTCGATCACCAGCTCGTGGGCGCGGGCCTTCTTCACCGGTCGCCACGGCGATGCCGTCCTGTCGTCCGTCATCGCGAATCGCGCCGCCTTTCGTCGCCGCTTGACAGCCTAGGGCGCGTCGAATACCGTGCGCTAGAGGTCAGACCTCTCCATGACCGTGCGTCGTCGCATCCGAAAGGCCGTCATGTCACCCATCAAGCGCCAGCTGCCCAAGCCCGCCGAGCTGCTCGAACTCATGCAGTTCAAGAAGCCTGAGCTCGACGCGCGCAAGAGGCGACTGGATGCCGCGCTCACGATCGCCGATCTGCGCACGATCGCCAAGCGCCGCACGCCGAAGGCCGCCTTCGACTACACCGACGGCGCCGCGGAGGGGGAGCTGTCGCTCGCCCGGGCACGTCAGGCGTTCCAGGACATCGAGTTCCACCCCGACATCCTGCGTCCGGCGGCGGAGGTCGACATGTCGACCGAGATCCTCGGCGGCCCCTCGGCGCTGCCCTTCGGCATCGCCCCCACCGGCTTCACGCGGCTGATGCAGACCGAGGGCGAGACGGCCGGGGCGGGAGCCGCCGGCGCCGCCGGCATCCCGTTCACCCTCTCGACGCTCGGCACGACCTCGATCGAGGACGTGAAGGCCGCGAACCCGCACGGGCGCAACTGGTTCCAGCTGTACGTCATGCGCGAGCGCGAGATCTCGTACGGACTCGTCACGCGCGCGGCGGCCGCGGGCTTCGACACCCTGCAGTTCACCGTGGACACGCCCGTCGCGGGCGCGCGCCTGCGCGACAAGCGCAACGGCTTCTCGATCCCGCCACAGCTGACCGTCGGCACGATCATCAACGCGATCCCGCGCCCGTGGTGGTGGATCGACTTCCTCACCACGCCCAAGCTCGAGTTCGCGTCGCTGTCCACCACCGGCGGCACCGTCGGTGAGCTCCTGAACGCGGCGATGGACCCGACGATCAGCTACGACGACCTCGACGTCATCCGCAGCCTGTGGCCCGGCAAGATCGTCGTCAAGGGCGTGCAGAACGTCGAGGACTCGAAGCGGCTGATCGACCGCGGCGTCGACGGCATCATCCTCTCCAACCACGGCGGCCGCCAGCTCGACCGCGCGCCGATCCCGTTCCACCTGCTGCCGGAGGTCGTGCGCGAGGTCGGCAAGGACGCCACGGTCATGATCGACACCGGCATCATGAACGGCGCCGACATCGTCGCCGCGGTCGCGATGGGCGCCACGTTCACCCTCATCGGGCGCGCCTACCTGTACGGGCTCATGGCCGGTGGCCGCCAGGGCGTCGACCGCACGATCGAGATCCTCCGCACCGAGATCGAGCGCACCATGAAGCTGCTCGGGGTCTCGACCCTCGCCGAGCTCGAGCCGCGCCACGTGACCCAGCTCGAGCGCCTCGTGCCGCGCGCGGCGAACGGGAGCGTGCTGACCGCGGCATCCGTGTGAATCGGAGGCCGGCCGCGGCGGCCGACCCCGTGTCGCGCCGCGGGTGCTCGGTGTAGCCTCGGGCCCACATCGACGGCACCGACGCGAAGGAGCGGAACATGGGACTGATCGTGTTCTCCATGTCGCACTCGCTCGACGGCTACATCACGGATGCCGAGGGCCGCTTCGACTGGGGCGTTCCCGACGCGGAGATCTTCCGGGCGGCACTCGAGGAGGTCCGCGGGCTGAGCGCTCACTTCCTGGGGCGCCGCCTCTACGAGACGATGCGGTACTGGGAGGATCCGGAGGTCGCACCCACCCTCGATCCGCTCGAGCGTGAGTTCGCCGAGGTCTGGAACGAGCTGCCGAAGATCGTCGTGTCGTCGACCCTGGATGCCGCCCCCGGGCGCAACACGACGCTGCTGCGCGGCGACCTGATCGCGGAGGTCGCGCGCCTGCGCGACGACGACGAGGTCGGGGAGGTCGCGATCGGGGGTGCGACCCTGGCCGCCGCGGTGGCCGCGGCCGGACTCGTGGACGAGTATCGGAGCGTCGTGTACCCGATCCTGCTCGGCGGGGGCACCCCGTTCTATCCACGGGGCGTCGGTCCGACGAGCCTCGAACTCGTCTCGAGCCACCGGTGGGCCCGCGGCATCCAGGCGTTGCGCTACCGCGTGGTGCGGCCCGCGCGCTGAGCGCCTGCGGGGTGGGGTGGGTGG
>NZ_JBXAFF010000021.1:0-54523 GCF_058792815.1 Microbacterium sp. MPR-TSA4 | reverse complement strand
GTTTCCAGCGCTTATCCCAGAGTCAGGGGCAGATTGCTCACGTGTTACTCACCCGTTCGCCACTGATCCACCCAGCAAGCTGGGCTTCACCGTTCGACTTGCATGTGTTAAGCACGCCGCCAGCGTTCATCCTGAGCCAGGATCAAACTCTCCAAAAAGAAAAAATGCATACACCACCGGGAAAACGACGATGCAGCGAGTTCGAAACTGACCAAAAGGATGCCATTACTGACAATCCATACGCCAACCCCAAAAGAGGCTGGACTTGATCCAAAGGAATCTCACCCAGCCGAAGCTGAGACGAGGTTATTTGGCATTTGACAAGTGCACGCTGTTGAGTTCTCAAGGATCGGATGCTCCTGCTGCTCGGCCTCTCAGCCTCACCCGCAGGGCAACTTCTCTATCTTATCCCTCTCGCGCATCTTGTCAAGTCGGCGTCTCAGGATCAGAAGATCCGTGGTGACGACCGCTGGCAACGGCTGCACGGGGGAAACCCTCATCCCAGACCGGATGGTCTGCCCTCGTGGAGGGTGTGGGATGGGGATCGGTTCTCCGCTTGAGGGGGCGAGGCCTTCCGGCCCTTCGCTCTTCCCTGTGGGGCGAACGGATACAAACTTAGGTCGGATCCGCGCCGGCGGCAAATCACACCGGCATCCCGGGCGTGTCGCGCGCTCCCCGGCGTCTGTCGGCGCGGCGTCGCGGCGATACTGGCGGTATGCGCATCCCCGTCGGCGACGGCCCGACCTGTCCTCTGTGCGGGGACCGCCTGGGCTTCGAGGTCCTGGACGACGAGAGGTTCCTCGTCGCCTGGTCGTGCCTCACCTGCGGGCCCGTCCTCACCACGGAGCCGTAGCCGGCGTCCCTCTCACCGCCGCGGTGTCAGAGCCGACGATCGAGCGGACTCGTCCGTCCTCCGCGCATGGTGAGCGCAGTGGCGAGGGTGATCCCCACCAGCACCGTCACGTATCCGGAGAAGACCCACGGCGTCGCCGCGGTGGCGTGGTAGATCAGCGGCGCCGTTCCACCGAAGAGGGAGTTGGCCACGGCATAGCCGAAGCCGACGCCGAGAGCACGCAGCTGCGGAGGGAAGGCCTCGGCCTTGACGATCGTGTTGGTGGCGAGATAGCCGGTGAGCACGGTGAACACCGCGACGAGGGCGGCGAACAGCACCCACGGATCGAGGAGTCCCCCGGCCACGGCGACGACCGGGCCGATGACGATGACGCCCGCCACGCCGAAGAACACCAGGAGCGCCTTGCGCCCGACGCGATCGCTGAGCGCGCCGCCGACGGGCTGCAGCACCATCAGCACGATCAGCGCGAGCAGGATCGCGGTCGTGCTGGCCCGCTCGGCTGCCGCACCCCCGGAGCCGTACGCGGCCTCACGCGACACCGCCGGCACCGTGACGGTGAACGTGTAGAAGGCGGCCGTTCCGCCGGAGGTCATCAGGACGACCCACAGCAGCGGACGCCACCCCTCGCGCAGGAGGACGGCCAGGGTGACTCCCGCCGTGGGGCGACGCCGCTCCCCCGGCATCCGCCGCGCGACCAGCAGGGTCGACAGCCCGGCGAGCGCACCGATGCCGAACGCGACCCGCCATCCCCACGCGGACACCTCTGCACGGTCGACCGATGTGAGCAGCACCAGCAGCGTCGCCTGCGCGAGCACCTGACCCGCCACGATCGTCGCCGTCTGGAACGAGGAGAAGAAGCCGCGTCGGCCGTCGGTCGACACCTCCGAGAGGTACACCGCCGACACGCCGTACTCTCCGCCGGTCGCCACGCCCTGCACGAGCCCGACGAGCAGGAGGATGCCGCCGGCCGCCGCGCCCGCGTCCGACGCCGTCGGGCTCACCGCCAGCACGGCCGATCCCGCCGACATCAGCAGGACGCTCGACACGAGCGCGAATCGCAGGCCTCGCCGATCGGCGATACGTCCGAACAGCCAGGAACCCACCGGTCGCATGACGAAGGTCAGCGCGAAGATGCCGTAGACGTAGACGAGTGAGCCCCCGTCGGCGGGGTCGAAGAACTCCGTCCGGAAGAACGGCGCAAACGCCGCGAAGACGTAGAGGTTGTACCACTGCACGAGGTTCGGGAACGACCCGCTGAGGAGCATCCGGAGACCTCGGGAGCGAGCCGGATCGACGCCGGCCGCCGGCGCGGCAGAACTCATGCGCTCACTTTAAGGGTGCTCCGCGGTGCGGCGGTGCGAGCGGGCCGGGGCGTCAGACGTTGAAGCGGAACTCCACCACGTCGCCGTCCTGCATGACGTAGTCCTTGCCCTCCAGGCGGGCCTTGCCCTTCGCACGCGCCTCGGCGACGGAGCCCAGCGCGACGAGATCGTCGAACGAGATGACCTCCGCCTTGATGAAGCCCTTCTCGAAGTCGGTGTGGATCACCCCCGCGGCCTGCGGCGCCTTCCATCCCTTGCCGATCGTCCAGGCGCGCGCCTCCTTGGGGCCCGCCGTGAGGTAGGTCTGGAGTCCGAGCGTGTCGAAGCCGATGCGGGCGAGCTGGTCGAGTCCCGACTCATCCTGACCCGTCGACGCGAGGAGGTCGGCGGCATCCGCCGGATCGAGGTCGATGAGCTCGGACTCGATCTTCGCGTCGAGGAAGACGGCCTTCGCCGGAGCCACGAGCGCGGCCAGCTCGGCCTTGCGGTCGGCATCCGTCAGCACCGCCTCGTCGACGTTGAACACGAAGATGAACGGCTTCGCCGTCAGCAGACCGAGCTCCCTGATCGGCGCGAGGTCGATTCCGGAGGCCGACAGCAGCTCGCCGCGCTGCAGCGCGTCACGCGCGGCGACGGCGGCCTCGAGCACGGCGGGATCGAGCTTCTTCCCGCGCACTTCCTTCTCGTACCGGGTGATCGCCTTCTCGAGCGTCTCGAGGTCGGCCAGCTGGAGCTCGGCGTTGATGGTCTCCATGTCGGATGCCGGGTCGACCTTGCCGTCCACGTGCACGACGTCGGAGTCGGCGAAGCCGCGGACCACCTGCGCGATCGCATCGGCCTCGCGGATGTTGGCGAGGAACTTGTTGCCGAGCCCCTCCCCCTCGCTCGCGCCGCGCACGATGCCCGCGATGTCCACGAAGGAGACGGCGGCCGGAAGGATGCGTTCGCTTCCGAACACCGCGGCGAGCTTCTCGAGCCGCGGGTCGGGGAGGTTGACGACGCCGACGTTCGGCTCGATCGTCGCGAAGGGATAGTTGGCCGCGAGAACCTGGTTCTTGGTCAGCGCGTTGAACAGGGTCGACTTGCCGACGTTGGGGAGACCGACGATTCCGATGGTAAGAGCCACGGGATCTCAGTCTACGCGGGCGACGAGCTCACCCCGCGACGGCGCGGAACCCGTGCGTGACGTACGGCAGCTCCACGCTCGCGTCGCCGACGGCACCGATCTCGTCGAGCAGAGCGGCGACCTCCTGCTCGATGCGTGCGCGCTCCTCGGCCGGCGCGGTGATGACGTAGCTGCGCGAACGCACCATCGAGAGGACCTCATCGCGGGTGACGGTGCGCGACCAGCGCCAGCTCTCGTGCTCCAGCGTGCCGAACGGCGCCGCGACGGTCGGCCCCTCGCCCGCGAGCAGCTCCTCCGCGTGGCTTCCCTTCATCGCCGCACCCAGACGCGCGACCCAGGCGACCGACTCGTCGCGGATGTTCCAGATCAGCCCGATCACACCGCCGGACCGCAGCACCCGCGCGGCCTCGGTCGAGGCCTCGGGAACGCGCACCCAGTGCCACGCCTGGCCGAAGACGACCGCATCGACGCTGCCGTCGGCCAGCCCCGCGGCCTCGGCCGCGCCCGCGCGCACCTCGACACCCGGAAGGGAACGACGAAAGGCGTCCCGCATCGCGGCATCCGGTTCGACGGCGACCACCTCCGCGCCCGCCCGCCGCAGCGCCTCGGTCAGCTTGCCGGTGCCGGCACCGACGTCGGCGACCCGCGGACGGAGGCCGGCCGGAGCGATCAACCAGGCGACGGCCTCCGCCGGGTACGACGGACGGCCCCGCTCGTACTCCCCCACCGCCGCCCCGAAGCTCGTCGCCATCTCGTCGCGCGTCGCCATGGTCCGACCCTACGCCGCCCGCAACCGCGTGCAACCTTCGGGTTCCTAGCGTCGGAGCATCGGGCGGAACGGCTCCGCCGAGAGGAAGTGATGTCGATGACGACTCTGACCGAAACCTCCGTCGCGGCGGGAACCCGCGACGATCGGACGACGATGCGCGCAGCCGTCGTGACCGCGGCGGGCGAACCCCTCGTCGTCGCGGAGGTCCCCGTCCCCACGCCGGGACCCGGCCAAGCCCTCGTGAAGGTCATCACGAGCGGTGTCTGCCACACCGACCTGCACGCCGCCCGCGGCGACTGGCCCGTCGCGCCGAAGCCGCAGCTCATCCCCGGCCACGAAGGCTACGGCGAGGTCGTCGCCCTCGGTCCCGGCGTGACCACCCTGTCGATCGGACAGAAGGTCGGCAACGCGTGGCTGTGGTCGGCGTGCGGCACGTGCGAATACTGCCGCACCGGCTGGGAGACGCTGTGCCCCGATCAGCAGAACGGCGGATACTCCGTCGACGGCAGCTTCGGAGAGTTCATGCTCGTGGACGAGAAGTACGCGGCCCGCATCCCCGACGGCGCCGACCCGGTGGAGGTGGCGCCGATCCTCTGCGCCGGCGTCACCGTCTACAAGGGGCTGAAGATGACGGGGGTGCGCCCCGGCGAATGGGTCACGATCTCGGGCATCGGCGGGCTCGGACACATCGCCGTGCAGTACGCACGCGCCCTCGGGATGCGGGTCGCAGCGGTCGACGTCGACGACGACAAGCTGGAACTCGCGCGGCGGCACGGCGCCGAGGTGACGGTCAACGCGGCACACACCGACCCGGGAGCCGCCATCCAGGAGGCCACCGGCGGCACCCACGGGGTGCTCGTCACGGCCGTGCACCCGAAGGCGTTCGATCAGGCGCTCAGCGTCGTGCGGCGCGGAGCGACGATCGTCTTCAACGGACTGCCGCCCGGGACCTTCGACGCCGACATCTTCGACATCGTGCTGCGGGCGATCACGATCCGCGGCTCGATCGTGGGCACCCGCCAGGACATGATCGAGGCCCTGGACTTCTACGCGCGCGGCCAGATCCATCCGACGGTGCACGTCGAGACCCTCGAGGACATCAACGACATCTTCGAGCGGATGGAGCGGGGCAAGATCGACGGCCGGATCGTCATGACCTACTGACCCGGCGCCACGACCAGCGGGGAGCGATCGCAGCAGGATCGCTCCCCGCTCTCCTTGCGCCCCGGCCGCAGGCGGCGGTGTGCGACGAGCACGGCGCGCCTGCCGCGGCGGCCGGGGCACGACACGCAGAGTGGACGCGTGGCCCTGGACTTCACCGCGATCGACTTCGAGACGGCGAACTCCTCCAGCGCCTCCGCGTGCGCCGTGGGACTCACCCGCGTCCGCGACGGGCGCGTCGTGGCGACCGCGGGTTGGCTGATCCAGCCCCCGCCGGGCCACGACCGGTTCTTCGAGATCAACGTCGGCATCCACGGCATCCGCCCCGAGGACGTCGCCGACGCCCCCTCCTGGGCCACCCAGCTCGACGACCTCGCCGCCTTCGTCGGCGATGACGTGGTCGTCGCGCACAACGCGGGCTTCGACATGAGCGTCCTGCGCCGCGCCTGCGAGGTGACGGATGCCGCGTGCCCGCCGTACCGCTACGTGTGCAGCCTCCAGGTGGCGCGCAAGACCTACGATCTCGCGTCATACCGGCTCCCGCTGGTGGCCGCCGCCGCGGGGTTCCTCGATTTCGCGCACCACGATGCGACGGCCGACTCTTTGGCCTGCGCGCACATCATGATCGACGCCGCGGCCCGCGCGGGGGCGCACGACGTCGTCGAGCTCGCGATGCTGCTCGGTGTGCGCGTGCCGCAGCTCGCGGGCACGGCATCGCGCCCCACCGCGGCGGTTCCGACCTTCTGACGGTGCGGCGCACGACGATGTCCGAGGCCTCGGGCACGCTGTGCACATGGATGCACTCGTGGTCATCTCCCTCGCGGTCCTCTGCCTGATCTGCGGCCTGGTCGCCGGCTGGTTCACGGGCGGCGCCCGCTCCGCCGAACGTGCCGCCCGCGATGCTGCGGCGCTCACCGCGCGCCTGGGCGCCGCCGACGCGACGGCGCGCTCGCTCGGCGAGCAGCTCGAGCAGCAGCGGACGCTCACCCGTGAGCTCAGCGCGCAGGCGCGCGCCGACCAGAGCGCGCAGCAGGAGCGGGAACGACGCGAGCAGCTCGTGCTGCGCGCGCTCGCCCCGGTCCAGGAGACGTTGGAGGCGATGCAGCAGAAGGTGACCGCCCTCGAACGCGACCGCCAGGCCCAGTTCGGCTCCCTCGCGGAACAGCTGCGCCAGGCGCAGGCGTCGGATGAGGCGCTGCGCGCGACGACGGAGTCGCTCGCCGGAGCCCTCCGCTCGAATGCGACGCGCGGGGTCTGGGGCGAGACGCAGCTGCGGCGGGTCGTCGAGTCGGCCGGGCTGACGCGTTACGTCGACTTCGACCTGCAGTCGTCGGTCACCTCGCACGCCGGCGAGGGGCGCCCCGACATGATCGTGCGCCTTCCCGGGGGCAAGTCGCTCGCCGTCGATGCGAAGGTGCCGCTCGACGCGTACCTCGAGGCATCCGCGATCCCCGTGACCGCTCTCGGGGAGGAGGCGACCCGGCGGGCACAGCTGCTGCAGCGGCACGTGAAGGCGGTCCGCGCGCACGTGGACGCCCTCGCGAAGAAGGCCTACTGGAGCGGATTGGACTCCAGCCCCGAGTTCGTCGTGTGCTTCCTGCCGAACGAGGCGCTGCTCGCGACCGCCCTCGAGGAGGATCCGACCCTGCTCGACTACGCGTTCGGCAAGCGCGTGGCTCTGGCGTCGCCGGTCAACCTGTGGGCGGTCCTGAAGACCGTCGCCTACACCTGGACCCAGCAGGACGTCTCCGCCGAGGCGCGCCGTCTGTTCGATCTCGGAACCGAGCTCTACCAGCGCCTCGGCGCGCTCGCCGGGCACGCCGACGATCTCCGCCGCGCCATCGAGCGGACGGTGGACACCTACAACCGCTTCGCCGGCTCGCTGGAGACCCGCGTGCTCGTCACGGCGCGCAAGTTCCCCGGCATCGATGAGACGAAGCTGGATGCGGCGGCGGCACCCGCCGCGATCGAGAAGACACCGCGGAAGCTGATCGCCCCCGAACTCACCGACGGTGCCGCCGAGGCCATGGTCGCCGACGTGGGCGACCTGCGCGATCGACTGTGAGCGCGCCGGATCAGGCCGGGAAGAGGTTCAGCAGCCCGACGACCGCGACGGAGACCGCGACGAAGGCGCCGATCATCCACCACGCGCTGACCTGATGCCCCTCCGGCATCCGTCGCCGCAACAGGACGTCGGGCCTGCGCGCGGGGTCGACCGGCACGGTGACCTGACCCGTTCTGGGACTGCTCGATGCTGCGGACATGTGACCCCCGGACTGCGTGGACGACGTATGTGTCGCCGGTGACACCGCTCCACATTCTGCCAGAGCGGGCGTCAGCTGTCCTCCACGCCCCCGCGCGTCGCGCTCAGAGCCACTTCGAGGTGAGGTGCTCCGAGGAGATGCGGCGCAGCGTTCCGGACGCGCCGCGCAGGACGACGCTCTCGGTGTAGACGAAGTCGCCGTCGCGACGCACGCCCGCGACGAGCTCGCCGTTGGTGACACCGGTCGCGACGAAGATCGTGTTGCGTCCCTTCACCAGTTCGTCGGCTTCGTAGACGTAGCCGTCGAGCTTGAGACCGGCGTCGATCCCCCGCTGCTTCTCGTCGTCGTCGCGCGCCCAGAGCCGACCCTGGATGTGACCGCCCAGCGCCTTGATCGCGCAGGTGGTCGCCACGCCCTCGGGGCTGCCGCCGATGCCGATGCACATGTCCGTGCGCGCGTTGTGGCGCGCCGCGTTGATGCCGCCGGCGACGTCGCCGTCGCTCATCAGACGCGTGCCCGCGCCGGCTTCGCGGATCTCCTCGATGAGGCGCGCGTGGCGCGGACGGTTGAGCACGGAGACGACGAGTTCGTCGACGGGCTTGCCGAGCGAGGCGGCGAGCCGGCGGATGTTCTCGCCGACGGGCAGGCGGATGTCGACGACGCCGACGCCGGCGGGGCCGGTGACGATCTTGTCCATGTAGAAGACGCTCGAGGCGTCGAGCATGGAGCCACGGTCGGAGACGGCGAGCACCGAGAGGGCGTTGTTGCGACCCTCCGCGGTCAGCGACGTGCCGTCGATGGGATCGACGGCGACATCGCACTGCGGCCCCCGCCCGGTCCCGACGTGCTCGCCGTTGAAGAGCATCGGAGCGTTGTCCTTCTCGCCCTCGCCGATCACGATGACGCCGTCGAAGGCGACGGTGGTCAGGAACGCGCGCATCGCGTCGACGGCCGCGCCGTCGGCCTTCTCCTTCTCGCCGCGCCCGATGAAGGGGACCGAGCGGATGGCTGCGGCCTCGGTGGCGCGCACGAGCTCCATCGCGAGGTTGCGGTCGGGGTGCAAAGGGCTCATGTCCGCGGTCAGGCTCACCATGTCGCCAGCCTAGAGCGACACCTGCGTCTGCCGTGGCGTTTTCGGCGGCGCCGCAACGAAGGAACGGCGATTCTTTCACCGCGGACAAGCGGGAGGGGACTCTTTTGCCCGGTCGCCCCCTCACGGACGGTCCCGCCGCTTCGATAGGCTGAGCCTGGAATCCCCGCAGAACTGAGGAGCAGAAATGCCTGTCGCCACCCCTGAGCAATACGCCGAGATGCTGGACCGTGCGAAGGCCGGTGGATATGCGTTCCCCGCGATCAACGCCGCCAGCTCGCAGTCGATCAATGCCGTCCTGCAGGGTCTGACCGAAGCCGGCTCCGACGGCATCATCCAGGTGACGACCGGCGGCGCCGACTACTTCGCCGGCCACACCGTCAAGGGCCGTGCCACGGGTGCCCTCGCGTTCGCGAAGTTCGCCACCGAGGTCGCGACGAACTACCCGATCACGGTGGCCCTGCACACCGACCACTGCCCGAAGCCGGCGCTGGAGGACTTCGTGCTGCCGCTGATCGCGGCATCCGAGGAGGAGGTGCGCGCCGGTCGCAACCCCATCTTCCAGTCGCACATGTGGGACGGCTCGGCGGTACCGCTCGAGGAGAACATCGAGATCGCCAAGCAGCTGCTCCCCCGCATGAAGAACATCAACGCCATCCTCGAGGTCGAGATCGGCGTCGTGGGCGGCGAGGAGGACGGCGTCAAGCACGAGGGGTCGAACGAGGCCCTGTACACGACCACCGCGGACGTCTCGAAGTTCGTCGACGCGCTCGGACTCGGCGAGAACGGTCGGTACATCGCGGCGCTGACGTTCGGCAACGTGCACGGCGTCTACAAGCCGGGCAACGTGAAGCTGCGCCCCGAGCTGCTCGGCGAGATCCAGGCGGGCATCGCGGAGAAGTTCGGCACCGGCGCGAAGCCCCTCGACCTCGTGTTCCACGGCGGCAGCGGCTCGACGCCGGAGGAGATCGCCACCGCGGTCGCCAACGGTGTCGTCAAGATGAACATCGACACCGACACGCAGTACGCGTTCACGCGCTCGGTCGCCGGGTTCATGTTCAGCAACTACGACGGCGTGCTCAAGGTCGACGGCGAGGTGGGCAACAAGAAGGCCTACGACCCGCGCGCCTGGGGCAAGATCGCCGAGTCGGCGATGGCGGCCCGCGTGGTCGAGGCCACGCAGCAGCTCGGTTCGACGTACGGGCCGTCGCCGCGGATGCCCGACCGTGACCGGCGCGGGGCGCCCGCGACGATCACGCGGGATCGGCGTACGCGTCCAGGAGTCCGGGCGCACCCTCGGGCACGTGGATGACGGTGAGGGGGTCGCCGGCGCGGACCGACCCGGTGCGCACGACGCGCAGGTACGGGCCCAGTCGACGCTCCGCCGAGAAGCGGCGTACCCAGCCGCGCTCGGCCGACCGGTCGACCGTGCGCACCCAGCGCGCGAACGTCTGGCAGGGCGTTCGCGGCATCGTCACCTCGACGACGGCGGTCGCGCCGATCCTCCATCGCTCGCCGATGCGCGAGCGGTTGACGTCCAGCCCGTCGACGCGGAGGTTCTCGCCGAACCACCCGGGCGGCAGGTCGACGCCCAACTCGGCCGCCCAGAAGTCGGCGTCCTCCTGCGCGTAGGCGTAGAGGGCCTTGTCGAGGCCGCCGTGGTGCTTGCGATTGGCCTGGACGTCGGCATACGCGCCGTAGCGTCCGAGGCGGACCGGCCCCTCGACGGCGGCCTTGTCGATCGCGGTCACCCCGAGCGCCCCGGCGTCGGGTCGCAGCGCCCGCACGACGCACACCGCGAGGAGCGTGCCGGATGCGCTCATCGGGCGAAGTGGCTGACGATCGCGGGGTCGCCGAGCAGGGGGATCGTGAGGCACACCGTCGCGATGATGAACGTCACGATGGCCCCGACGAGGGGAATCCACCACGACAGCCGGTGCGCTCTCAGCGAGGCCCAGGACAGCACGGCCGTCAGCATCCAGCCTCCGATGAAGACGAACGCCGAGATGCGCCCCCACAGCTCGCCCTGCGCCGTGTTGGTGAAGGTGGCGTCGATCCCGGCGACCTGCATCCAGGTCTGCGCGAAGCCCGCGAAGTCCCACAGCTGGGGAACCGCGCTGACGACGGTGACGAGGCCGTAGACGAGCAGCGCGAAGGTGATGATCCGATCGGCCGTGCGCGACGGACGCGCCGCGGCGGTCGTCGCCGGCGCGGTCGGCGGATGGGCACGGCTCGGGACGGTGGGCGGGAGCACGGGATGCTGCGCCGGTGGTGCCGGCTGCGCGATGCGCGCGCGCTGCTCCTCCGGTGTGGCGTACTCTCCGTACTGCGGGCGCGGGCGCGTCGGCTCCGCCGCGGGCTCGCTCACGTCCGGGACCGCCCGCCGAGCGCGCGGTCGTCACGGCGTCCGGTGGCGTCCTGACGCAGCTCCTTCGGGAGGGAGAACATCAGGTCCTCCTCGGCGGTGCGCACCTGCTCGACGTCGGCGTAGCCGGCGCCGGCCAGATCGGCGAGCACCTCCTGGACGAGGACCTCGGGGACCGAGGCGCCGCTGGTGACGCCGACCGTTCCGACGCCGTCGAGCCACTCCTGTCGGATCTCGTGCGCGTAGTCGACCCGGTAGGCCGCCTTCGCGCCGTACTCGAGGGCGACCTCGACCAGACGCACCGAGTTCGAGGAGTTCGACGAGCCGACGACGATGACCAGATCCGCGTCCTTGGCGACCTTCTTGATGGCGACCTGGCGGTTCTGCGTCGCGTAGCAGATGTCGTCCGACGGCGGATCCTGCAGGCTCGGGAAGCGCTCACGCAGACGGCGCACGGTCTCCATGGTCTCGTCGACCGAGAGCGTGGTCTGCGAGAGCCACACGACCTTCTCCGGGTCCTTGACGACCACGCGATCGGCCTCGTCGGGCGAGTTCACGACGGTGACGTGGTCGGGAGCCTCTCCGGCGGTGCCTTCGACCTCTTCGTGGCCGTCGTGGCCGATGAGCAGGATCTCGAAGTCGTCGCGCGCGAAGCGCACCGCCTCGCGGTGCACCTTGGTGACGAGCGGGCAGGTCGCGTCGATCGCCTGAAGCCCGCGCTCGGATGCCGCGTTCACGACGGCCGGCGAGACCCCGTGCGCGCTGAAGACCACGTGCGCACCGGACGGGACCTCGTCGACCTCTTCGACGAAGATCGCCCCCTTCGCCTCGAGCTCGGTGACGACGTGGATGTTGTGGACGATCTGCTTGCGCACGTACACCGGGGCGCCGTAGCGTTCCAGCGCCTTCTCGACGGCGATCACGGCGCGGTCCACCCCCGCGCAGTATCCGCGCGGGGAGGCCAGGAGGACCTTCTTGGGCCCTGGCACCGGGTTATCCTGGAGCCGTCCGCGCGGTCCTGGGATATGGGGCGTCGGTAGACGGACGGCAGAGCTGCTCACCCCTCGATTCTAGGGAGGGCGGGCTGAGTGAGGGCCGCATGCGCGCGGCGGAAAGGCAGCGATGGCTTCGTTCGCGTCCGCTCCCGGTGAGGTCGCTCCGCCGGATGCCGTGGCCCCGCGCGATTCCCGCGCCGACGCGCCGACCTCCGTGTCGCGGCTGAACGAGACGATCCGCGGCTTCGTGTCGACCTGGGGCTCGGTGTGGGTCGAAGGCGAGATCACGGCGTGGAACCTCCGCGGCGGTCACGTCTTCGGCCGCCTGAAGGACGCCAACGGCGACGCGATGATCTCCTTCCGCCTGTGGTCATCGACGCTCCAGCGGCTGCAGGACGACGTGAAGGTGGGCGACCTGGTGGTCGCGTGCGTCAAAAGCGACTTCTTCGTCAAGACGGGCGATTTCACCTTCACGGTGTCGGCCATGCGGCACACGGGCCTGGGCGACCAGCTCGAACGGCTGGAGCGACTGCGCACCCGGCTGCGGAGCGAGGGGCTGTTCGACCCCGCGCGCAAGAAGCGCATCCCGTTCCTCCCGCACGTCGTCGGGCTCATCACGGGTGAGCGCAGTGACGCCGAGAAGGACGTGCACCGCAACGCCGAGCTGCGCTGGCCGGAGGTGCGCTTCCGCACGATCCACGCCGCGGTGCAGGGCGAGCGCTGCGTGCCGGAGACGATCGCCGCGCTGGCCGCGCTGGACGCCGACCCCGAGGTGGACGTCATCGTGATCGCCCGCGGCGGCGGCGACCCCCAGACCCTCCTCGGCTTCAGCGACGAGCGTCTGGTGCGAGCGGTGGCCGCGGCATCCACCCCTGTCGTCTCGGCGATCGGGCACGAGAACGACCACCCGCTCCTCGACGACGTCGCCGACCTGCGCGCCTCCACCCCCACGGATGCCGCGAAGAAGGTCGTCCCCGACGTGTCGGAGCAGCGCGCGCTCGTGCAGCAGCTGCGCACGCGCGCCCGCACCCGTCTCACCCAGCGGATCTCGCACGACATCGCCCAGCTGGAACAGCTGCGCTCGCGGCCGGTGCTGCGCTCCCCCGAGTCGCTGCTCACGCCGCGCTCGCACGAGCTGTGGACGCTCGTGTCGCGCGGTCGCGACGTCGTGACGCGACGCCTGGATGCCGCCGACCGGACGACCGCACAGCTGCGGGCCTCGCTGCGCGCCCTGTCGCCCGGGGCGACGCTGTCGCGCGGATATGCCATCGCGCGCCTGGACGGCGGCGTCATCGTCCGGGACGCCGCGCAGGCCCCGGCGGGGGCGTCGGTCACGGTCACCGTCGCCGAGGGATCGTTCGCCGCGCGATCGGAGGGACCCGTCGCCGAAGACGTCGGGGCCGCGTCCTAGAATGGACGCCATGACCAGCGACACGGCCGCCGACGTCGCCGATCTCTCGTTCGAGCAGGCACGCGACGAGCTCGTCCGCGTCGTCGCCGAACTCGAGCAGGGCGCCCCGACCCTCGAGCACTCCCTCGCGCTCTGGACGCGGGGAGAGGCGCTCGCAGCCCGCTGCGAGGAGTGGCTCCTGGGCGCCAAGCGCCTGCTCGATGCCGCTCGTCCGGCGGACGCGGAGTCGTGATGGCCGCCGGTCCCCGCATCGTCGCCGAGCTCGGTCGCCCCGAGACGCCCGACGAGACCGCCGACCGCAAGGCTGCGGCATCCCGCGCCTATCGGCAGAGCAAGACGTTCCGCAACCTCGTCGCCGCACTGCTCGTGACGATGGCGGTCGTCGCCGTCGTGTACTTCGGCGTGCCCCGCGGGTCGCTGCCCGACCCCGAAGAGGCCGACGTGGCGGCATCCGCGCAGAGCGCGTCGGCATCGCTGGAGCACACCCTGCTCGTTCCCACGGTGCCGCAGGACTGGCGCGCCAACTCCGCGCGTCTCGAGGGCTCGATGTGGCGCATCGTCTACGCGCCGCCGACCGGCTACATCCGCATCGCGCAGGGCATCGACGCCGACCCGACGTGGGCATCGAAGGTGCTCGGGGGCTTCGCCCCGACGGGGAGCGTCACGATCGACGGCATCGTCTGGGACGAGTACACGATCCCCGCGTCGGCACGCACCGACACGGTCTCCTACGCCCTCTCGACGGCGGCCGGCACCGACACGGTCCTCATCTACGGGGCCACCGACGCCCCCACCGCCGCGGTCGCCGCCACCGGCGTGACCGACCAGATCCGCACCCTGCGCGAGGAGACGCGATGAGCACGACGATCCGCCCGACGCCCGCGACCGTCTGGGCCGAGATGCGCGAAGGCAATGAGCGCTTCGTGGCGGGAGAGCCCCGCCACCCCCGTCAGGACGTCGAGCGCCGCAACGAGCTCGCGGCCGCGCAGACCCCGCGCGCCGCGCTGTTCGGATGCGCGGACTCGCGCCTGGCGGCCGAGATCATCTTCGACCAGGGCCTCGGCGATCTGTTCGTGGTCCGCAACGCCGGACAGGTGGCCTCCGATTCGGCGATCGCCAGCCTGGAGTACGCCGTCGCGGCGCTCGATGTGTCGTTGATCATCGTGCTCGCCCACGACGCGTGCGGGGCGGTGCGCGCCGCGATCGACTCGACGGCCCTCGGCTCGCCCGAGCTGCCCTCGCACATCTGGCGCCTGATCGCCCGCATCGTGCCGGCGGCGCGAACCGTGCTGCGCGACGCCGGCGGCGACGTCGACCCGCGCACGCTGGATGCCGAGGAGGTCGGCCGCGAACACCTCAAGAACACGGTCGACGACCTCCTCGCCTCCTCGCGGCTGATCGCCGAGGCCGTGGCCGAGGGAAGACTGGGCATCGTCGGGGCCAACTACCGGCTGAGCGAGGGCACCGCCGTGCCGCACGTCACGGTCGGACTCGACGAGGCCTGACCGGTTCCGCCCGCGCCCCGCCCGACATCACCACAACAGAACACGCACAGGAAACGAGGACGTGACCGCAATGACCGAGACCACCGAGTACCGCATCGAGCACGACACGATGGGTGAGGTGCGCGTCCCCAAGGACGCGCTGTACGCCGCGCAGACGCAGCGCGCCGTGGAGAACTTCCCGATCTCGGGGACGGGACTCGAGTCGACCCAGATCGCCGCGCTCGCCCGCATCAAGAAGGCGGCCGCCCTCGCGAACAAGGAGCTCGGTACCCTGGACGGCGCGATCGCCGACGCGATCGCCGCCGCCGCCGATGACGTCATCACGGGCCGCTACGACGCGCACTTCCCGGTCGACACCTACCAGACCGGCTCGGGCACCTCCTCGAACATGAACATGAACGAGGTGCTGGCCTCCCTCGCGACGCAGAAGCTCGGTGCCCCGGTGCACCCGAACGACCACGTCAACGCGTCGCAGTCGTCCAACGACGTCTTCCCGACATCGGTGCACATCGCGGTCACGCAGGCCCTCATCGACGACCTCATCCCGGCGCTGGACCACCTGGCGGTCGCGCTCGAGGCGAAGGCGGAGCTGTGGAAGGACGCCGTGAAGTCCGGCCGCACGCACCTGATGGATGCGACGCCGGTGACCCTCGGCCAGGAGTTCGGCGGCTACGCCCGCCAGATCCGCCTCGGCATCGAGCGGGTGCGCGCGGTGCTCCCCCGCGTGGGCGAGGTCCCGCTGGGCGGCACCGCCGTGGGTACCGGCATCAACACCCCGCTCGGCTTCCCGCAGAAGGTCATCGCGCTGCTGGCCGAGGAGACCGAGCTGCCGATCACGGAGGCGAAGGACCACTTCGAGGCCCAGGCCAACCGCGACGGGCTCGTCGAGGCCTCCGGCGCGCTGCGCACGATCGCGGTGTCGCTCACGAAGATCAACAACGACCTGCGGTGGATGGGCTCCGGCCCCAACACCGGACTCGGGGAGCTGCACATCCCCGACCTGCAGCCGGGCTCGTCGATCATGCCCGGAAAGGTCAACCCCGTCGTACCCGAGGCCACGCTCATGGTGTGTGCCCGGGTGATCGGCAACGACGCCACGGTCGCCTGGGCCGGCGCGTCGGGCTCGTTCGAGCTCAACGTCGCGATCCCCGTCATGGGCACCGCCCTGCTGGAGTCGACCCGGCTGCTGTCCAACGCGATGCGCGTGCTGGCCGACAAGACGATCGACGGCCTGCAGGCGAACCTCGACCGCGCCGCCGCCTTCGCGGGGATGTCGCCGTCGATCGTGACGCCGCTGAACAAGCTGATCGGGTACGAGGCCGCGGCGAAGATCGCCAAGCACGCCGTCGCCAAGGGCATCACGGTGCGCGAGGCCGTCATCGACCTCGGCTACGTCGAGCGCGGCGAGCTGACGGAGGAGCAGCTCGACGCCAAGCTCGACCTGCTCTCGATGACCCACCCGGGCTGATCGCGGCCGCGTCGATCCCGGGTCGATAATCAGAGGGTGAACCGCGCCGCCAGCACCGCCCGCACGGGACGTCGTGCGCGCACGCTGGCGGTGCTGCTCGCCGTCGTGACCGGCGGATTCGCGTTCACCGCGCTGGCCCTGCTCCTGCTGCACGCGGCCACGGGCACCGAGACGACCTGGGCGGACGTCGGCGTCTTCGCTGCCGCCGCGGTCCTCACCCTGGCCGCGACGGCGGTCGTCGGCTGGTTCCTCGTCGACGCGGATCCGCGTCGCCTTCCCGATCTCCCCGAACTCCCCGAGGGTCTCGACACCCCCGACGCGCTCTTCGACGCGCAGCGCCGACTGCTCGACGACGTGCGCCACGAGCTGAAGACGCCGATCACGATCGTGCGGGGACACCTCGAGCTGATGGATGCCGCGGACCCCGCCGACGTGGCGTCCACCCGGACCCTCGGCATCGCCGAGCTGGATCGCATGACGCGGCTGATCGGCGACATCGATCTGCTGGCGGCGGTGGAGAGCGACAGCTTCACGATGGGCGACGTCGATCTGGCGGCGCTCACCCAGCGCGTCGCCGAGCTCGTCACGGTGATCGGCGGCCACGGCTGGAGCGTCGAACAGCGCGCGGCGGGCATCATCCACGGCGACCACGACCGTCTTCTGCAGGCGTGGCTGCAACTGGCGGACAACGCGGCCAAGTACACGCCGTCCGACTCCCCCATCGAGATCGGCAGTGCCGTGCACCCGTCCGGCGCGCAGCTGTGGGTGCGCGACCACGGCCCCGGCATCCCGCCGTCGCTGCGGCATCGCATCTTCCGCCGCTTCGATCGGGGCACCGGCAAGCGCGCGGTGGGCGGATCGGGACTGGGGCTGGCGATCGTCGACACGATCGCGCGCGCACACGCCGGGCACTGCACCGTCGCCGACACGCCGGGAGGCGGCGCGACGTTCACCATCGAGATCCCCATCGGCACGCAGGCGACCCTCCCGACGCCCGTGCGCGCGGGGGATGTCGTCCAACAACGGGAGGCCTCCGGATGACCCGCATCCTCATCGTCGACGACGAACCGCACATCGTGTCCATGGTGTCGCGCGCCCTGGCGGCCGAGGGTCATGAGAGCGTCGCGTGCGACGACGGTCCGGCCGGCCTGGAACGGGCGCTGCGCGGCGACATCGATCTCGTGATCCTCGACGTGGGCCTTCCCACGATGGACGGGTTCGAGGTGCTGCGGCATCTGCGCGCGGACGGCGCGACCGTGCCGGTGATCATGCTCACCGCCCGCAGCTCGGCGCGCGACGCCGTCGACGGGTTGGATGCCGGGGCCAGCGACTACGTGCCGAAGCCGTTCTCGCTGGCGGAGCTCATGGCGCGGGTGCGCTCGCGTCTGCGGGAGCGCACCGGCACGATCGTCATGGTGCTGACGCAGGGCGACGTCAGTCTGGACCTGCTCGCGCGACGCACGACCGTGGCGGGGCGCGAGGTCGACCTCTCGGCTCGGGAGTTCGCGCTGGCGGAGCAGTTCCTGCGGCATCCGGGCGAGGTGCTCACCCGCGAGACGCTGCTCAGCCGCATCTGGGGTCTGGACTTCGACCCCGGCTCGAACGTGGTCGACGTGTACGTCCGGTATCTGCGGGCGAAACTCGGCGCCGAGCACATCGTGACGGTGCGCGGCGAGGGCTACCGCTGGGAGTAGCCCCCGCCGCGCCCGCGGGGTTCAGCTCAGCTCGCCCTGCTCCAGCAGGTCGGTGACGAGCGCGGCGATCGCCGAGCGCTCCGAGCGGACGAGGGTCACGTGGCCGAAGAGGCCGTGGCCCTTGAGCGTCTCGATGACCGAGGCGATGCCGTCGTGGCGGCCCACCCGCAGGTTGTCGCGCTGCCCGACGTCGTGGGTGAGCACCACGCGGGAGTTCTGCCCGATGCGGCTGAGGACCGTCAGCAGCACGTTGCGCTCGAGGGACTGCGCCTCGTCGACGATCACGAACGCGTCGTGCAGCGAGCGTCCGCGGATGTGCGTGAGGGGAAGCACCTCCAGCATCCCGCGCGCGACGACCTCCTCGAGGACGTTGCCCGACACGACGGAGCCGAGCGTGTCGAACACCGCCTGCCCCCACGGGTTCATCTTCTCGGCCTGATCGCCCGGCAGGTAGCCCAGCTCCTGACCGCCGACGGCGAACAGCGGGCGGAAGACGATGATCTTCTTCTGCTGCTGCCGTTCCAGCACGGCCTCCAGTCCCGCGCAGAGGGCGAGGGCCGACTTGCCGGTGCCGGCGCGACCGCCGAGCGAGACGATGCCCACCTCGGGGTCGAGAAGCAGGTCGATGGCGATGCGCTGCTCGGCGCTGCGCCCGTGCAGGCCGAAGACGTCGCGGTCGCCGCGCACCAGGCGGAACGCCCCGTCGCCGGTGACGCGCCCGAGGGCGGAGCCGCGCTCGGAGTGGATGACGAGCCCCGTGTTGACCGGGAACCCGCGCACCTCTTCGCTCGTGGCGACCTCGCTCTCGTAGAGGTCGCTGATGTCGTCGCCCGATACGGCGATGTCCGCGATGCCGGTCCACCCGCTGTCGACCGCCTGTTCGGCGAGGTACTCCTCCGCCGGGATGCCGAGGGACGCCGCCTTCACCCGCATGGGCAGGTCCTTCGAGACGACGGTCACCTCCTGACCCTCCTGGGCCAGGTGCATCGCCACGGCGAGGATGCGGGTGTCGTTGTCGCCCAGGCGCATGCCCGCGGGCAGCACGGAGGGGTCGGTGTTGGTGAGCTCGACGCGCAGGGTGCCGCCCTCGCCGACGGGCACGGGGAAGTCGAGTCTGCCGTGCTCGACCCGCAGCTCGTCGAGGTGACGGAGTGCCTGCCGCGCGAAGTAGCCGATCTCCGGGTCGTGGCGCTTGCCTTCGAGCTCGGTGACGACGACGACCGGCACGACGACCGAATGTTCGGCGAAGCGGAAGAAAGCCCGCGGATCGCTCAGCAGGACCGAGGTGTCGAGGACGTAGGTGCGCAGATCCGTATCCGCGACCTCCTCGGCGACGTCATCGATCCGGCGTTGCTGCAGTGAAGCCCGTGTGGTCACAACTCACTCCCGCCCCGGGTGGAGCACCCGGCAGTCTCGAGTCGACCGTGGCCACGAGTCGTGATGAGGCCGACTCGACCGGGCGCCTTGCCCGATGTGATGACCGTACGGCGGGCGACGCGCCGACGTCATCCACGACACGCCGCGCTGCGGTGTCCGGCGTGTTAATTCGCGGTGTCGGAGCCGACGGCGTCGGCCAGCGCCGGCGGCGCCGGGACGATGTCCGCCTCGGAGAGCGCGAGCGCTCCCGGCGCGGCGTCGATGACGACACGCGTGGCGGCCACCTCGGCGAGGCGTCGCCGAGCAGACGCAGGCTGTCGGCACCGGTGCCCACGTGCGGCGACACGCGGATGGTGGCGCCGCGCGCGGTCACCGTCACACCGTGGTTCGCGAGGGCGGCCGCGAGCGCGGCGGCGTCGTGCGCGGCGGGCTGGAGGGTGACGATGCCGGCGTGCCGGTCGCGGGGGGTCAGCACCGGTACCGCGTAACGGTCGGCGAGATCCATCACGTCGCGTGCACGCGCGCGCAGCTCCTGGGCGATCGCGGGGATGCCGGCATCCGTCATCTCGCGTAGCGCCGCCGCGAGGCGGCCGGCCGCGAGGGGGTCGGTGGGAGCGACCTGGTACGCCGCCGCGGTCGCGAGGGGCGCGGGCACTCCCGGGGTCGTGGCATCCCCCTGCATCCCGGAGATCCCCGACAGGACGGGTTCGATGCGCTCCCGGGCGCGGTCCGAGAAGCGCGCGAAGCCCGTGCCCCGGCCCGCGCGCAGCCACTTGTAGCCGTTCGCGCAGACGACGTCCGCAGCGGCCCAGTCCACCTCGGTGACCCCGAATCCCTGGATCGCGTCGACGATGAGCAGACGGTCACCGATGAGCTCGCGCAGCGCCGCGAGGTCGGCGAGGGCGCCCGTCCGGAAGTCGACGAGGCTCACGCCCACGGCCGTCACGTCGTCGTCGAGCGCCTCCGCGACGGCATCCACCGTCACGATGCCGTCGATCGGGTCGATCTCCCGCACGCTGAGCAGGCCGCGCGCGTCCTGGGCGCGCCGAGCGGTGACCCGGAGCGACGGGAAGTCCTGCGCGGAGACGACCACCGTGCCGGTGAGGCCCTGCATTGTATGGAACAGGCCGTGGGTCGTCGACGGCTGCAGCACGACCTCCTCGGGCGCGCATCCGAGGACGCCCGCCACCAGATCGCGCGCCTCGGTCACGCGCGCGGTCACGAGATCGATGCTCGAGCGCCGTCCGCTGCCGAGCAGCTCGGCGTCGGCGAGCATCTCCGCCCGCACCGCCGGGGACAGCGGACCGAAGGCCGCCCAGTCGAGGTATCCCGTCGCGCTGTCGAAGGTCTCGAGGTAGGGCTCCAGGTCGTTCACGTCTGCCATTGTCCCACGCGCCGTGCGCGGGGCCGGGTGCTCAGCCGCCGTACCGGCGGTCGCGGGTGGCGTAGTCGCGGATGGCGCGGAGGAAGTCGACCTCGCGCAGGTCCGGTCCCAGCGCCTCCACGAAGTAGAACTCCGAGTGGGCCGACTGCCAGAGGAGGAAATCGCTCAGCCGCTGCTCGCCGGACGTGCGGATGACGAGGTCCGGGTCGGCCTGGCCGCCCGTGTAGAGGTGCTCGCCGATCTGCTCCGGCGTGAGGCTGGCCGCCAGCTCTTCGAGCGAGCCGCCGCGCTCGTGATGCTGCGCGATGATGCTGCGCACCGCATCCACGATCTCCCCGCGCCCGCCGTAGCCGACGGCGAGATTGACGTGCAGCCCGGTGTTGCCGGCGGTCCGCTCCTCCGCCGTCCGCAGCACCCGGGCGAGATCGGCCGGGAGGACCTCGGCGCGCCCGACGTGCTGCACGCGCCAGCCGGGTTCGTGCGACAGCTCATCGGCCAGTTCGGCGATGATCTCGATGAGGTCGGCGAGCTCCTGCGAGTCGCGCTTGGTGAGGTTGTCCGTCGACAGCAGGTAGAGCGAGACGACGCGGATGCCGAGGTCATCGCACCAGCGCAGGAACTCGTGCATCTTCGCGGCCCCGGCACGGTGGCCGTGGGCGACCGTGGTGAAACCCGCCTGGCGTGCCCAGCGGCGGTTGCCGTCGATCATCATCGCCACGTGGTGCGGAACGGTATCGGGGGTCAACTCACGTCGCAGGCGCGAACTGTAGAGGCGATAGAGGAACCCGCGCCCCTCGCCCGAACCGGTGGGTGTCACGGCGACTACGCTACCGCGCGCACCGCCGTCGTCTCGCGCAGGCGCTATGTGCACGAGCCGGCATACGCGGGCGCGTAGGCTCAGGACCGTGACCCGACACGCAGCCTCCGACGGCGCGGACATGCCTCAGCTTCCCCTCATCGAAGCGGCATCCGTCGGCGCCCAGGTGGAGCTGAAGCCGTCGTGGCGCGGCTGGATCCACGCGGGCACCTTCCCCGTGGCGATCGCCGCGGGTGTCGTGCTCATCGTCCTCGCGCAGGGCGCTCCGGCGAAGTGGGCCGCCGCGGTGTTCATGGCGACCTCGCTGCTCCTGTTCGGGAACTCGGCGCTGTACCACCGCTTCAATTGGGGCCCCACGACGAAGGCCGTCCTCAAGCGCATCGACCACGCGAACATCCTCCTGCTGATCGCCGGCACCTACACGCCGATCGCGGTGCTCGCACTGCCCCCCGGCAAGGGCGCGCTGCTGCTCGTGCTCGTGTGGTCCGGTGCCCTTCTCGGCATCCTGTTCCGCGTCTTCTGGATCCACGCGCCCCGCTGGCTGTACGTCGCGCTCTACCTGCTGCTGGGCTGGGCGGCCGTGATGTACCTCGGCGACCTGATGGCGGCGAACCTGGCGATGATGATCCTCGTCATCGTCGGCGGGCTGCTGTACACCGCGGGAGCCGTCGTGTACGCGCTCAAGAAGCCGAACCCGTGGCCCGGCCACTTCGGCTTCCACGAGATCTTCCACGTGTGCACGGTGCTGGCGTTCCTGTGCCACTGGACGGCGTGCCTGCTGATCGCTCTCGATCCGCTCGCCCCCTCGCTCGGCGCGGCCGGCTGAGCGCCGCCGCGCGCGACGGGCGCGGTCAGCGCGACGGCGGGTCGATGTCCTGGTCGTCGGTGTCGCTCGCCTCGACGGCGGCCCGGGCCTGCGCGTCGGAGGCCGCGGCCGCGGCGTCGCGCTCGTGGGCGTCGAGTTCCTCGGCGATCTCGGAGCGGTATCCCGCCCGGCGGATGCGGCGGAGCATGTCGACGATGAGGAAGATGACGACGACCGACAGCAGGGCGATGGCGACGAAGCCCGCGAATCCCGGCGTGACGACATCCGGATCGACCGTCATCGTCGGGGTGGGCGTCGCCTCGGCGGCGACGCTCGCGAGTGCGACCGTCAGTGCGTGCATCGTTCCTCTGTTCCGCGCGGAGCGCTTAGCCTGGAAGTCCAGCCTAGAACCTCGGGAAGTGTCATGACCGCGATGCGCACGCAGCAGGAGCTCGACGACCGCTACGGACGCGGACGCGGCATCCGCGGGCGCCGGTGGGCCTGGATCGGCGTCGGAGCGCTCGCGATCGCCGTGGTCGGCTACTTCGGGTGGAGCACCTACGCGCAGGCCGCGCAGTCCGTGGACATCGACGTGACCGCGTTCCACCTCGACGACGCGCACAGCGTGACGGTCGACTTCCAGCTCACCCTGCCGCGCGGTGCCGCGGTCGACTGCGTGATCGAGGCGCAGGACACCGAGCACGGCATCGTCGGGTGGAAGGTCGTCTCCTACCCCGCCGACGACGCGCACAGCCGGAGCTTCTCGGAGACCGTCGCGACGACGGCCGAGGCGACGACCGGTTTGGTCCCGTCGTGCTGGATCCCGTAGGCTGATTCGACACACGCGCCCTGGCAGCTGCCGGGGCGTTTGGCTTAGGCCCGCACCGACGGCGCTTCTCCTCGAAGCCGCCGTCGCGCCGCGCGGCCGCACCGACAACGGTCAACGACCACGCTCATCGACAAGGAGACGACGTGCCCGAGAACACGGAGACCTTCCTCACCCAGGACGCCTACGACCGGCTCGCCGCCGAACTCGAGCACCTGTCGACGACGGGTCGCGAAGAGATCGCCAAGCGCATCGAGGCCGCTCGCGAAGAGGGCGACCTCAAGGAGAACGGCGGCTATCACGCCGCCAAGGACGAGCAGGGCAAGCAGGAGGCGCGCATCCGCACCCTCCAGGCCCTCCTGAAGGATGCCGTCGTCGGCGAGGCCCCGGAGTCGGACGGCACCGTCAAGGGCGGCACCGTCGTCACCGCGATCGTCGCCGGCGGCGAAGAGGTGTTCCTGCTCGGCAGCCGCGAGATCGCGGCCGGTTCGGAGCTCGACGTCTACAGCGAGGCGTCGCCCCTCGGCGCGGCCATCCTGGGCTTGTCCGAGGGCGAGAAGACCTCGTACACGGCCCCCAACGGCCGCGAGATCGCCGTCGAGATCGTCAAGGTCGAGACCTACAACGGTCAGTGACGCCGACGTTTCGGGCGCTTCGAGCGTCCGAAACGGCATCCGCGCGCGTTTCGGGCGCGTGAGGCGACCGAAACTCGTCGGCACGGGCCGCTAGCCGCGCCAGCCGCGGCGCTCGAGGTGCGTGCGGACGCGCTCGGTCAGCCGCGCCGGATCGCGCAGGTCGTCGGCGTGCGCGCGCTCGACGATGTAGCCGAGGCGCTGCAGCTCCCCGATCCGGGTGAGGTCGCGGCGCCACTGGCGCCGGTCATCGGCATGATGGGCCCCTTCGTACTCCACGACCACGCCCCAGGGCGCGAAGAGCAGGTCGACGCGCGCCACCAGGTCTCGGCCGTCGCGGATCTCGGCGTTCACGAGCGGTCGCGGCAGACCCGCGGTCTCCAGCGAGACCCGGATCTGCGACTCCGGGTACGACTCCGCCCCGGGCACCACGAGCGGCCACGCGGCACGCAGGTGCGCGGCGCCGCGCACCCGCGGCGACAGGTCGAGCGCGACCTGCAGCTCGCGGGTGGTGCACGCGTCGAGCTCGGGCAGACACAGCCGATCGGCGACGGCGACGAGCGCCGGAACGGACAGCATCCGCGCGAGATCGACCCACGTCCGTGCGGGCGTCGTGACCCGGATGCCGAGCCGCCAGGTGCAGAGCACCGGATCGATGCCGACGCTGACCCCCACCACACCTTCGCCGCGCGGAGCCCGTCCCGGACGCGGCACCGCGAGATGCAGAAGTCCGTCGTCGGCGTAGGGCGCGGGCAGGTCGAGCCCCCACAGCCGCAGCGCGCTGGGGCCGAACACGAAGACGCCCTCCCCCGCCGCCTCCACGCGGGCCCGGGTCACGTCGACCCACGTCGCGTCGACCGCGGCGCGCAGCCCGCGGAACGGACGCGCCCACCGCGCACGCGAGCGCAGCGCCGACGGCGCGGTCCCCTGGGCGCGCGCGTGAGCGACGGTGAACGCGCGCGGCAGCTCGGACATGACTCGAGGATGCCGCAGCATCCCCCGCCCCATCTCTCCCCGTCCACAGGAGCCGGCCGCGACCCGCGTTTAGGTCGCTTCGAGCGCCCGAAACGGCATCCACGCGCGTTTCGGGCGCGTGAGGCGACCGAAACTCGCGGAGAGGCTCAGTCCTGCGCGACGCGGGGGCGGAAGCCCGCTTCCTCGAGCACGCTGATGACGTGGGCGCGGTGCTCCTGACCGCGCGTCTCGACGCTGAGCTGGAGGATCACCTCGCTGATCTGCAGCCCCTGGCCGTGGCGCGTGTGCAGCGCCTCGATCACGTTCGCGCCGGCGATCGCCAGCAGCTCCGACACCCGCGCGAGCTGGCCCGGACGATCCGGCAGCGGCACCTGCAGCGTCATGTACCGACCGGATGCCGCGAGTCCGTGCGCCACGACACGCTGCAGCAGCAGGGGGTCGATGTTGCCGCCCGACAGGATCACGGCGGTCGGCCCGCTCGCGATGATCTTCCCGGCCAGGATCGCGGCCACGCCGACGGCTCCGGCGGGCTCGACGACCTGCTTCGCGCGTTCGAGCAGCACCAGCAGGGCCCGCGCGATGTCGTCGTCGCTGACCGTCACGACCTCGTCGACCAGCTCGCTGATCACCTCGAAGGGCACGTCTCCGGGGCGCGCGACGGCGATGCCGTCGGCGATGGTCGGGGTCGTGTCGACCGTGAGGGGCACGCCCGCGGCGAGAGAGGACGGATAGGCGGCGGAGTTCTCCGCCTGCACGCCGATCACCCGGACCGTGCGGCCCTCGAGCGCGGCGCGGGCCTTCACCGCGGCGGCGACGCCCGCGATCAGGCCTCCCCCGCCGATGCCGACCACGACGGTGTCGAGGTCGGGCACGGCATCCCAGACCTCCAGGCCCAGTGTCCCCTGACCGACGATGACATCGCGGTGGTCGTAGGGGTGGATCATCACGGCGCCGGTGCGCTCGGCGAACTCTGCGGCGAGGCGCAGCGGCGTCTCGACCGTCGCCCCCTCCAGCACCACCTCGGCGCCGTAGCCGCGGGTGGCGAGCAGCTTGGGTACCGGGACGCCGAGTGGCATGAAGATCGTCGCCGGGATGCCGAGCTTCTGGGCGGCCAGTGCGACGCCCTGGGCGTGGTTTCCCGCCGACGCGGCGACGACGCCGCGCGCACGCTCCTCCGCGCTCAGCCGCGACAGACGGTAGGTCGCGCCGCGGATCTTGAACGATCCGGTGCGCTGGAGGTTCTCGAGCTTGAGGTACACCGGCGCACCCAGCACCTCCGTGAGGTGCTCGGAGACGTCGAAAGGGGTCTTCACGATGACGTCGCGGAGGACGGCGGCGGCGTCCTCGAGTTCCGCCAGGGTCGGGAGGGTCACGCGGTCTTCTTCCTGCTGCGGGGAACGGTGCTCCAGATGAGGTCGGCGCTGTCGGGTGGCAGCGCCCCGTTCTCGGTTCGACGCCCCAGATAGACGGCGACGACGTTGACGAAGGCGGCGAGGGGCACCGCGAAGAGGGCGCCCGGGATGCCGGCGATCATGGCTCCCCCGGTGACGACGAGGACCACGGCCAGCGGGTGCACCTTGACGGCGGACCCCATCAGCAGCGGCTGCAGGACGTGTCCCTCCAGCTGCTGGACGGCGAGCACCACCACCAGCATCCACAGCGCGATCCACGGTCCGTTGTAGACGAGGGCGAGGAAGACGGCCAGCGCTCCGGTGACGATCGCGCCGACGAAGGGGACGAAGGCGCCCAGGAAGACGAGGACGCCGATCGGGATCGCCAGCGGAACGCCCAACAGGAAGGCGCCGAGCGCGATGCCGGTCGCGTCGATGGTCGCGACCAGCAGCTGGGTGCGGGCGTAGGTGACGACCGTCCGCCATCCCGCGCGACCCGCGCCGTCGACCTCGCTGCGCGCGCGGCGCGGGAAGAGCCGCACGACCCACCGCCAGATGCCGGCGCCGTCCGCCAGCGTGCACAGCAGGATGAACAGCGCGAGCACGGCGCCGGTGACCACGTGCCCGACCGTGGAGCCCACGACGAGGGCGCCCGACCACAGCAGCTCCGCCTGCTGCTGCAGGAAGGTCCACGCCTGCGCGAGGAGGTCGTCGATCTGCTGGGCGGTCAGGTGCAGGGGGCCGTCGATCAGGTAGTCACGGAACTGGCCGATCGCCTCCGTCGTGCGCGCCTGCACGCTCGCCCACTCGCGGGTGATCTGCCAGACGGCGAGCCACAGGAGCCCCCCGATCACGCCGATCGTGCCGATGACGGCGATCACGATCGCGAGCCATCGCGGCACGCCCCGGCGCAGCATCCACGTGAACACGGGCCAGAGCAGCGCCGTGATCAGGATGGAGACGAGCAGCGGGATGACGAGGAGCTTCAGCTGGATGACGAGCCAGATGAGGATGCCGGCGGCCGCCGCGATCACGACGAACCGCCAGGCGTAGGCGGTCGCGACGCGCAGTCCGCGCGGCAGTCCGCGGTCGATGTCCGAGGCGACCGTTCGCTCGCGCAGGGCGTCGAGGAACGACCCGCGCGGTGCGGAGCCGGGTGTGTCGTCGGAACCGCTCATCCCGCCAGTCTAAGACTCAGAACCGTCCGCCCATCTCCTCCAGACGGGCGATGCGATCGGGGATCGGCGGATGCGTCGCGAACATGCGCTGCACCGCTCCGGGGCGCAGCGGGTCGCTGATCCACAGGTGCGCCATCGCGGTGTTCGCCTTGGCGAGCGGCCGCCCGTACTCACCGAGCTTGGCGAGCGCGGACGCGAGCGCGTCGGGGTCGCGGGTGGTCAGCGCGCTCGTCGCGTCGGCCAGGTACTCGCGCTGGCGGGAGATCGCCGCCTGCACGAGGGCGGCCAGCAGCGGCGCGACGATGGCGGCCACGACGCCGAAGATCAGGAAGACCAGCTGCGACTGGTTGTTGCCGCCGCGACGGCCGCCCCCGAAGAAGGCGATGCGCAGCAGGATGTCGGCGACGAGGCCGACGGCGACGACGAGGCCGAAGACGACGAGCGACACCCGGATGTCGTAGTTGCGGATGTGGCCGAGCTCGTGGCCGAGCACGCCCTCCAGCTCACGGTCGGTCATGAGCTCGAACAGCCCGGTGGTGACCGTGATCGCGGCCCGATCGGGCGTGCGTCCGGTGGCGAACGCGTTGGGGGCGGGATCCTCCACGACGTACAGCGCCGGCATGGGGGTGCCGGTGGAGATGCAGAGGTTCTCGACGAGGCGATGGTAGCGGGGGGCCTCCTCCTTCGTCACCGGCTGGGCCCCCGACAGCGCGAGCGCCTCCCGATCGGCGACGAAATACTGCACCGTGGCGTAGCCCGCGGAGCCGAGCAGCACGAAGGCGGTGATCCACCAGTTGTTGCCCGCGAGCCAGCCGGCGGCGAGACCGATGAGTCCGAGCACGACGACGAAGCCGGCCAGGATCAGCCAGGTGTTGCGCTTGTTGCGTGCGATCGCGGAGTACATGCCGCGCGCGCGTTCAGAACTGGATGCGCGGCGGCTCGGCGATGGCGGCGCCGTCGACGACCTCGAAGAACTCCCGCTCGTGGAAGCCGAGGTTCCGGGCGAACATGTTGTTCGGGAACACCTTGATCTTGGTGTTGAGCTCGCGCACACCACCGTTGTAGAACCGGCGCGACGCCTGGATCTTGTCCTCGGTGTCGACGATCGACTGCTGGAGCTGGAGGAAGTTCTGGCTCGCCTGCAGCTGCGGGTAGGCCTCTGCCACGGCGAACAGCGACTTCAGCGCCTGCTGCATGTGCCCCTCGGCGACGCCGGCCTCCGCGGGCGAGCCCGCGGTGAGGGTCTCGGCGCGGGCGCGGGTGACGTTCTCGAAGACCGCCTTCTCATGCGCGGCGTAGCCCTTGACCGTCTCGATGAGGTTCGGGAGCAGGTCGGCGCGACGCTTGAGCTGCACGGTGATGTCGCTCCAGGCCTCGTCGACGCGCACGCCGAGCGCCACCAGCGAGTTGTACGTCGCCCACAGATAGATTCCGGCGATCACCACCAGAGCAACGACGATCAGGACCGGGATCAGCCATTCCATACGACTCCCATCGACTGAGGCTCATCCTATCGGCGTCGCGGCGTCCCGCGTCGGCCCCGACCCCCACTCCCAGGCGTTCCCCACCTCGCGCACCCGCGCGGCAGGCGCGGCAGGCGCGATCAGGCGCCGAGGATCCGGTCCAGGTAGGGGTTGCGGAACATGCGCCCGGGATCGAGTCGCTCGCGCAGGGCGACGAAGTCGTCGAAGCGGGGGTAGCGGCTCCGTAGGGTCGCCGCATCCAGGGTGTGGAGCTTCCCCCAGTGCGGACGTCCGTCGTGATCGAGCATGATCTGCTCGACCGCCTCGAAGTAGGCGCGATGATCGGCCCGCCAGTACCGATGGACCGCGACGTACCCGCTGTCGCGGCCGTGGGCCGTCGACAGCCAGCGGTCGTCGCCGGCGGCGACCCGCACCTCGATCGGGAACTCCACCCGCCACCCGCGCGCGTCGACGAGCGCGCGTACGGCGCGGACGGCCGAGCCCAGGTGCTCGATCGGAACCGCGTACTCCATCTCGCGGAAGCGCACCCCGCGGCTCGTCGCGAACACGCGGTGCGAGGCGTCGGAGAACTCGCGGTCTCCCCACACCCGTGCCGACAGCCGATTGATGCCGGGGACGAGGGCCGGGACCGTCCGACCGACGGAGCAGGCCAGCTGGTGCACGCCGTTGCCGACGACCACGTCGTCGATCACCCGCGACACGATCGACAGCGGCGCGGTGGGCGCATCGGCGGCGAGCCGGGTGTTCGTCTTGGTGAGGGCGACGTCGGTGTGCGGGAACCAGTAGAACTCGAAATGGTCGGCGTCGCGCATCCGCGCATCCAGCGCGCCGAGCACCGCGTCGAGGTCCTCGGGGCGCTCCGCGGCGTGCAGGCCGAAGGCGGGCACGCACTGCAGTGTGACGTCGACGAGGATGCCGAGGGCACCCAGACCGAGGGCGACGGCGGGCAGCAGCTCGGGCTCGTGGTCCTCGTCGACGGTGAGCAGCTCGCCGTCGGCGGTGACGAGCGTCGCGGCCACCACCTGGGTCGCGAGCCCGCCGAAGCCCAGACCCGTCCCATGGGTGCCGGTCGAGACGGCTCCCGCGATGGACTGCCGGTCGATGTCGCCCAGGTTGGCCATCGCGAGTCCGTAGGGCGCGAGAAGGGCGGGGATCCGATGCAGCCGTGTGCCGGCGAGGAGCCGGGCCCTCCCCCGGTCGCGGTCGACGGAGATCAGGCCCGAGAGCTCCGTGAGCTCCAGCAGGGTTCCCGGCGCGACGGCGATGCCGGTGAAGCTGTGTCCCGCGCCCACCGCCTTCACGGCTCGTCCGCGGGCGGCGGCCGAGCGCACCGAGCGGCGGACGGCCTCCACGGTCGTCGGGTATTCGACCAGCTGCGGACGGACCCGTTCGGTGCGCGCCCAGTTCTGCCATGTGCCGCCCGGTCGTGTCACAGGAAGCTCTTCCCTTCGCCGCGGTACGTCGGCGCTTCGCCCACGAGGCGATCGCCGAGGGTGAAGTGGTAGCGGTCGACGCGCTCGGCGAGCTCGCCGCTCTTGGCGTGTCGGAACCACACGCGATCCCCCACCGCCAGGCCGCGGGCGGCATCGCCCTGCAACGGGGTCTGCACCTCTCCGGCGCCCTCGCGCGCGAGGGTCTTGAGGCCCGGCGGCCACACCGGGAGGGGCTGACGCGAGGCCACGGGCGGTCCCGACGCGATCCACCCGCCGCCGAGCACCACGGCGATGTCCGCGGTGGGCTTTCGGACCACCTCGAGGGCGAACGCCGCCGCGGGCGCCGGGTCGAACGCGCGGTATCCGTCGAAGAGGTGCCCGGCGAGCAGACCGCTGCCGGCCGTCGTCTCGGTGACCGCGAGGTCGGCCGAGGTCGACTCGAGCGAGCCCGTGCCGCCGCCGTTGACGAACTCGAGCGGTGCGATCTCCCGCAGTGCGGCGACGATGGCCCCGCGACGGTCGACGAGCTCGCTGCGCGATCGGCCCTGCATCCATCTGATGACGGCGTCGCCCGAGCCGGTCGCGTCGGGCTGTCCGGCGATCTGGGCCTCGTACATCATCAGCCCGACGAGGCGGAAGCCGGGTCGGCGCGTGATCGCCCGTGCGAGACGGGTCACCTCGGCGGGCTCGTGCACGGGCGAGCGTCGCACGCCGATGTGTCCGAGCACCGGAGACCGCCAGGAGGCGTCCGCGTCGATCGCGACGCGCAGCGTCGCGCGGGAGGCGGGCGAGGCCACGGCATCCACCACGTCGAGTTGCGTGAGGTCGTCGACCATCAGCGTGATGCGGGCGGCCGCCTCCTCGTCGTGCACGAGTGCGGCCAGCGCGGCCCGGTCGACGGTCGGGTACCCGAGCACCACGTCGTCGTGGTCGCGGGCGAGCCAGAGCGCTTCCGGCAGGGTGAACGCGAGGATGCCGCGGAAGCCCGCGATCGCGAGCGTCGCGTCGAGCACCTCGCGCACGCGGATCGACTTGCTCGCCACGCGGATGGGAACGCCTCCGGAGCGCACGACGAGGTCCATCGCGTTGAAGCGCAACGCGTCGAGGTCGATCGTCGCCACGGGCCCGGACAGCTCCGCGATCGCCGCGGAGCGTGCCGCCCAGGAGGCCGACGGATCGCGCCGCGCATCGTCGGACTGCAGGCGCAGGCTCAGGAGGTCGAGGCTCATCTGATCGGGGCTCCTTCGCGCGTGAGGGCACCAGCCTAGATGACACGCGGTGTCATCGACAGCGGAACCCGGACGTTAGTCTCGACGCGTGACCCTGCTCATGAAGCTCACCGTCGGCGCGCTGTGGCTCACGTCCGGGCGGACGCGTCGTGACCTCTCCGGTGCAGAGTATCTGTCCCGGGTCGATCCGCAGCGCACCTTCGCCCCTCCGCCACGGGATGCCGGCGCGTTCGGGCGGCTGACGGAGAGCACGGTCGCGGGTTCGACGGTGCTGCGCTGGCAGCCGCACGATCACGTCGTCGGACGCGAACTGATCTACCTGCCCGGCGGCGGCTTCGTGAGCCCGATGGTCCGCGAGCACTGGTGGATCGTCCAGCGCATCATGACGGCCACGCGCGCCGCCCTCACGATCGCTCCGTATCCGCTCACGCCGGAGCACACCGTCGACGAGGCGGAGGCGTTCATCGACGCGGTCTACGACGAGGTGGCGCACCGCCCCACCACCAGGGAGATCTTCGTGGCGGGCGACTCCGCCGGGGGCAACGTCGCGACGACGTTGGCTCTGCGCGTCCGCGACACCCATCGGCATCCGCTCGACGGACTGATCCTGTTGGCACCGTGGGTCGACCCGACCATGCGCACGGCCGGAGCCTGGCAGCGGGAACGGCGCGACCCCACTCTGCGCTGCACCGGTCTGCGCGCTGCGGCCGGGGCGTGGGCCGGCACGCGCGACCTCCGGGATCCCTCGATCAGCCCGATCGACGACACCCTTGCAGGGCTGGCTCCGACGATCGTCTTCCAGGGCGCCAACGACGTGTTCCACGACGATGCCGTCGCGTTCGTCGCGAAGGCGCGGTCTGCGGGATCGCCCGCGCGCATCGTCGTGGCCGACGACGGCTTCCACGTCTATCCGGGGGCGCACTGGACCCGCGAGGCACGCGCGGCGTACGAGCTCGTCGGCCGTTTCGTGGCCGACCCGCGCGGCGTCGCCGGCTGATCGTCTCCGTCCCGTACCCCCGGTGGGACTCGAACCCACACTGAAGCGATTTTAAGTCGCCTGCCTCTGCCGTTGGGCTACGGGGGCCCGCTCCCAGCGTAGCGACGCCGCACGCAGCGGACCCCCACACCGCGGGGCGGGTGGGGGTCCGGTGCGTGCGAAACGGATGCCTCAGCTGGCGGCGGAAGCCTTCTCCTCGACCTTGGGCTCCGCGGCGGCGCTCTTCTCCGCGGCGACCGACTTGGGGTCGATCGCGGGTGCGGCGGGAGCGGCGGCCGGTGCGGCCGGGCGCGGCCGGGAGGCGAACTCCTCGAAGACGTAACGCGGGTTCTGGACGGTCTGCAGCGAGACGTTGTCGCGACGCAGCCAGAAGTTGTGCCACCAGTCGCCGATCACACGCCACTTGCGCTCCCACGACGGCATCGCGAGACCGTGGTAGCCGCGGTGGGCGCACCAGGCGATGAAGCCCTTGAGGGCGAGGTTGCCCGACTGGAACACGCCGTTGTAGAGGCCGAGGCCGGCGACGGCGCCCAGGTTGTGGTGGATGTACTCGCGCGGCACCTCGTCGCGCAGGACGGCGACGAGGTTCTTCGCGAGCAGCTTCGCCTGACGCACGGCGTGCTGGGCGTTCGGCACGCAGTAGCCGCCGACGCCCTTGCCGGTCAGGTCGGGGACGGCCGACACGTCTCCGGCGGCCCACGCGCCCTCGACGATCTCTTCCGGGGTGCCCACGCGCAGGTCGGCGCGCGTGCGGATGCGGCCGCGCTCCTCCACCGGCAGGTCGCTGCCGCGCACCACCGTGGGGTTCGCCATGACGCCGGCCGTCCAGATGATCAGGTCGGTCGGGATGGTCTCACCTGTGGAGAGCTCGACGTTGCCGTCGACGGCGCCGGTCACCTGCGTGTCGAGGTGGACGTTCGCACCGCGCTTGGCGAGGTCCTTGAGCACCCACTCGCTCGTCTTGAGCGACACCTCGGGCATGATGCGACCCATCGCCTCGATGAGGTGGAAGTGGGTGTCCTCGAAGCGCAGCTGCGGGTAATCCTTGAGCAGCGAGGACGCCAGCGCACGGGTCTCGGCGAACACCTCGATGCCGGCGAAGCCGCCGCCGACGACGACGACGGTCAGCAGACGGTCGCGCTCGGGGCCCGCGGGCAGGTTCGCGGCGCGGTCGAAGTTGGTGAGGATGCGGTCGCGGACGGCGACGGCCTCCTCGATCGTCTTCAGGCCGATCGCGTTCTCGGCGATGCCGGGGATCGGGAAGGTGCGCGAGACGGCACCCGCGGTCACGACGATCTGGTCGTAGCTCTCCTGCCACGGCTCGCCCTCGGCGGGCGTGATGGTCGCCGTGCGGGTGGCGTGGTCGATGCCGGTGACCTTCGCGGTGACGATGCGCGTCTTCTTCAGGTGACGGCGCAGCCCCACGATGACGTGACGGGCCTCGATCTCACCGGCTGCCACCTCAGGGAGGAACGGCTGGTACGTCATGTACGGCAGCGGGTCGACGACCGTGACCTCCGCCTCGCCCTTGCGCAGGTGCTTCTCGAGCTTCCAGGCGGTGTAGAAGCCGGCGTAGCCGCCGCCGACGATGAGGATCTTGGGAACGGCCCCGTGTGAGGACGTGGCGGCCGTGCTGGTCTCTGCGTGGGTCACAGGGGAAGTACTCCTTGAATCAACGGCTCGGAGTACGAGGTGCGCGCTCCGATCTGATGCGCCGGGCAGCAGCAGTGACACCGAGCGCGACCAGTATAGCCGTCAGGGTGACCCCGACGAGCGGCACCGTCCCGTAGCGCAGGGTGTCGGCGCTGGGCAGCAGCGGCGAGCGACGCTCGAGCGTCTCCGCCTGCGGGAGCTGTTCGATGACGACCGGCGTCGAGGTGGGGGTGGGCTGGGGCCCGGCGTCGGCGCGGCGGTAGAGCCGCACCCACTCCGCGAGGCTCCCCATGGGGTTGGCGTCGACCTCGGCGACCGACGCACCGACGGCCGCGTTGGCGTCGATGAGTCCGTAGCCGTACTTCTCGTCGGGGACCTTGGTCGACCCGGCCGCGGGACGTGCGGTCTTGATGATGCGGTTGATCACGTTGTCGGCGTTCAGCTCGGGGTGCGCCGAGCGGACGAGCGCGGCGATCCCCGCCACGATGGGCGCGGCACCGCTCGTGCCGTCCCAGACGACCAGCTGCCCGTCGGCGGAGACGCCGAGGAGCTGCTCGCTCGGCGCCGAGATGCCGATCGTGATCCCCTGGGTCGAGGCGCGCTCGCTCGCGACGCCGGCGCGGTTGACGCCGCCGACGGTCAGCACTCCGGGGATGGTGGCGGGGGCACCGACCTCCTCCGTGCCGCTGCCCTTGTTCCCCGCCGCGACCACGACGACGACGTCGTGATCGAAGGCGTACTGGAAGGCGTCGTCCCAGGAGGTGTCCCAGGTGAGCGTGTTCGTCGTGAACGACAGGTTGATGATGTCGGCCCCGTGGTCGACGGCCCACACCATCGCGTCGGCCACCTGTTGGACGAACGGCACGGAGGATGCTGCACCGAACCCGATCGACAGGGACAGCAGGTCCGCCTCGGGAGCGACGCCGATCATGCCGGTGTCGGCGCCGGTCCCCCGCGCCGCGGCGAGCGAGGCCACCCAGCTGCCGTGGTTCGCATCGACGGCGCCGACGGGGGTGCGACCGTCCGAGGAACCCGCTCCCGAGAAGTCCGCGCCGCCGACCACGGCGCCGGAGAACTCGACGGGCGACCGCCCGATCCCGGTGTCGATGACGGCGATCGTCGTGCCCTTGCCGCGGGTGGTCTGCCAGGCGGAGCGGATGCCGTACTCGTCCAGCCAGTACTCCGCGGCGCGCGCCGGGTCGGTGACGGCCGGTGTCGACACCGAGGCGGCCGCCGGGGTCCCGACCACGGCGGCGGGCGTGGCCGGGGTCGCCGCACCGGCGGCGGCCCCGTCGATCAGCACGACGAGTGCGAACGCCGCGGCCACGCCCAGCGCCCGATGTGCGCCGCGCGTCACGGGGCGCTCCGCGGCACGACGCACGTGCACCGCGTGGGCGACCAGTCACCGCGGGCGAGGGCGAGGTCGCCGATCGGGTTGACGCCCGGCCCTGCGGCCAGCGCATGACCCGCCAGGGCGTGCAGGCACTTCACGCGTGTCGGCATCCCGCCCGCCGAGATGCCCGCGATCTCGGGGACCTCGCCGTAGACGGCCCGGTCGGCGAGATATGCGGCGTGGGCGGCTGCGTAGGCGGCGGCGACGTCGGGATCGGTCTCGAGCACGGCGGCCAGCTCCGGCATGACCTGGGTCGCCTCGAGCGCCGACATGGCCGCCGTCGCCCCCGGGTGCGTCAGGTAGTAGAACGTGGGGAACGGCGTGCCGTCGGGAAGGCGCGGCTCGGTGGCGACGACGGTGGGATTGCCGCACACGCACCGCGCGGCGATGCCGACGACACCGCGCATCGGCCGCCCCAGCTGGGCGCGCATGACCTCGAGGTCGGCGTCGGAGGCAGGAGTCAGGGCGGGGTGCGACACCCGTCCAGGGTACCGGGGCGCGCTGACCGACCGCTGATCAGCCGGCGGGATCGGTCGGCGTCACGGTCGCCGTCTGGGCGAGTCCGGCGCCCGCGATCGAGCGCACGAGCTGCGCCATCCAGTCGGTGCGCGTCTCCTGCACCTGCGCGCTCACCGCGGACTGCTCCTGCGGGATCGCCGTGGCGGGCAGGTCGTTGTCGACGAGGTAGACCACCTCGCCGGGGCGCACGTAGTACAGCCGCTCGCGCGCCTGCGACGTGACGTAGGCGGGGTCGTTCCAGCGGTCCTTCTGCTGCTGCAGCGCCGCGACGTCGGCCTCCGTGACCTGGACGGAGTGCGTGAGCGCGGCGATCTGCTGGCGCTGGCCCAGATAGGTGCCGACCGTGGGCACGAGCGTGAACACCGCGAGGACGACGAGTCCCAGCATGATGACCGTGAAGGCCGAGAAACGGATGCCGCCGGCCCAGGCCCGCACGTCGACGCGCCCCCGCGTCCCGTCGGGCGACGCGGGGCGCCGTCCGGGACGGGAAGAGGGAGCCGGCGCGTCGCGCACGGCTCCCTCTCTCGTCATGGGGTCCAGCCTACGTGGCGCTCACGCGCCCGCCGTACGCCGCCCCGATCGGTTCAGCGAATCCTCAGCCCTTGAAGCGGGGGAACGCCGCGCGGCCGGCGAAGACCGCGGCGTCGCCGAGCTCCTCCTCGATGCGCAGCAGCTGGTTGTACTTCGCGACGCGCTCGCTGCGGGCGGGCGCACCGGTCTTGATCTGACCCGCGTTCACCGCGACGGCGAGGTCGGCGATGGTCGTGTCCTCGGTCTCACCGGAGCGGTGCGACAGCATCGAGCGGTACCCGTTCTGGGTGGCCAGCGAGATCGCGTCGAGCGTCTCCGAGAGCGTCCCGATCTGGTTCACCTTGACGAGCAGGGCGTT
The DNA here is from genome assembly GCF_058792815.1 of Microbacterium sp. MPR-TSA4. Lineage (NCBI taxonomy): Bacteria > Bacillati > Actinomycetota > Actinomycetes > Micrococcales > Microbacteriaceae > Microbacterium > Microbacterium sp. MPR-TSA4. The sequence continues at coordinate 17,518 of NZ_JBXAFF010000021.1, read as the reverse complement.
CGCGACGCCGAGGTCGATGCCCTTCTGCAGGCGCACCGGGTTGGTGACGAACAGGTCGTCGCCGACGAGCTGGACCTTCGAGCCGATCGCGTCGGTGAGGTGCTTCCAGGCGTCCCAGTCGTCCTCGGCGAGGGCGTCCTCGATCGTGACGACGGGGTAGTTCGCGACGAGGTCGGCGAAGTAGTCGGTCAGCTTCTCGGCCGACCACGCCTTGCCCTCGACGGTGTACACGCCGTCCTTGTAGAACTCGGTCGCGGCGACGTCCAGACCCACGGCGACGTCCTTGCCGGGGGTGAAGCCGGCCTTCTCGATCGCCTTGATGAGGAAGTCGAGGCCCTCGCGGTTGCTGGGCAGGTCGGGGGCGAAGCCGCCCTCGTCGCCGAGGCCCGTGTTGTAGCCGGCGGCCTTCAGCTCGCCCTTGAGGACGTGGTAGACCTCCGTGCCCCAGCGCAGGGACTCGCCGTAGGTCTCCGCACCGATGGGGGCGAGGAAGTACTCCTGGAAGTCGATGCCGTTGTCGGCGTGCTCGCCACCGTTGATGACGTTGAACAGCGGAACGGGCAGCACGTGCGCGTTCGGGCCGCCCAGGTAACGGAACAGCGGCAGGTCGGCCGCGTCGGCGGCCGCCTTCGCGACGGCCAGCGACACGCCGAGGATGGCGTTCGCGCCGCAGCGCGACTTGTTCTCGGTGCCGTCGGTGGCGATGAGGATCTCGTCGATGACGCGCTGCTCGCTCGCCTCCACGCCCTCGATCGCGGGGCCGAGCTCGTCGATGACGGCGTTGACGGCCTTCAGCACGCCCTTTCCGCCGTAGCGGCTCTTGTCGCCGTCGCGCAGCTCGTACGCCTCGAAGGCGCCGGTGGATGCGCCCGACGGGACGGCCGCGCGCTGGACGATGCCGTCGTCGAGCAACACCTCCACCTCGACGGTCGGGTTGCCACGCGAATCCAGGATCTCGCGTGCGCCTACAGCCTCGATCAGTGCCACAGGGGACTCCTTGCTTGTGGAGGGTGAACCTTGGAGCGTCACGGGTGTGTCTCGGCTCCGTCCTTGAGTCTAGTGACCTGGATGGCGGGGCCACTTGCGCGGCACCGGATCAAACGACCAGCGCGAGCGCGATCCCGTCCCAGCCCTTCGCGTCCAGCGTCTGCAGGGCCGTGGCCGTGAAGCGCGGGTCGTCGCGGAGCATCTGCAGCCCCGCCCGGACGCCCCGCACCTGAGGGCTGGGATCCTCGGCATCCGCCACCCGTCCCGCCCTCACCACGTTGTCGACCACGATGAGCGTCCCCGGCCGGCCCAGGCGCGCGGCCCAGTCGAGGTAGACGGTGTTGGACTCCTTGTCGGCGTCGATGAAGACGAGGTCGAAGGGAGCCTGATCCTCCAGCGTCGGCAGCACGTCGGCCCCGCGACCGACGCGGATGTCGACGCGCTCCCCCACCCCGGCGCGATCGATGCTGCGCCGTGCGACCTCGGCGTGGCGGGGTTCGGCCTCGATCGTCACGACCCGGCCGTCGTCGGGGATGCCGCGCGCCAGCCAGATGGTCGAGTACCCGCCGAGCGTCCCGATCTCGAGCACACGGCGCGCTCCGCTGAGGCGTGCGAGCAGCCACAGCAGCTTGCCGCCCGTGGGCGCCACTTCGATCGCCGGCATGTCGGCGGCGCGCTGGGCCCGCACGGCCGCGTCGAGGCCGTCGTCGGCGTCGACGAGCGTGTCGACGAGGTAGCGGTCGACCTCATGCGCGGCCGCGAGGGAGAGCTCGGTCATGGCTCCACCCAACCGCCTCGGCGCGGCCGGGTCAACGCCCCGCGGCGCGCTCCGCCTCGGCGGCGAGCAGCGCCGCGCCGGTGCCGGCGTCGTCGACAGTGACCGTGAACACCCGCCGGTCGCGGCGCGTGACGCGTATTCCGGGTCCGGTGCGCAGCACGACGCCGAAGCCGCCGCCCGGGGCCCAGCGCAGCCCCCAGCCGCCGAACTCCCCCATGGGGCTGACCTCGACCACCTCCACGCGGTCGATCTCGGCGAGCGGGAGGTGGATCCGCGGGAAGCCGGTCGCGGAGTTGACGGTCAAGCCCGTCGCATCGACGCGCACGTGGAAGACCGCGGTCGCGGCGATGACCGCGGCCATCAGAGCGATCAGCACGATGAGGATCGTCGCGGCCACCGCGCTGCCGCTGACGGCCACGGTGAGGATCGTGACGACGACCAGCAGCGCCAGAGCCGTACCGAGCACGATGAGACCGCCCCGCGCGAGACGGACGCTGCGCAGCCAGACGGCGCGCTCCCCGCTCGACAGGGGCGGGGAGATCGCCGCGGTCGTCGGAGTCGACACGATGCGCTCGTCGGGCTGGAGGAACCAGGCGAGGACGCCGACCGGGACGGCGACGACGGCCGCGACCATCAGCCAGGGGAGGACGGACGGCCCGTCGGCGGCCTCCGCGACGCCGCGCTGCATCAGCACCGACGACGTGGTCAGGACCGCGGTGAACACGGACGTCGCCCCGGCGAGGGCGCCCATCATCCGGTAGGCGGGGCCGCGGTCGCCGCGGCGCAGCCCGTTGAGCGCGGAGGCCGCGATCAGCAGGGGCACCCCGAGCCCGATCGCCGCGGTGGAGAGCACCGCCACCGCGAGGGGGCCGTAGCCGTCCGGCCCTCCGTCGACGCCCCAGTGGATGGCGATCGGGTCGGGCAGGGAGGCGCGGGCCCCCAGCTGCAGCAGCACGGCGACGAGGGTGGCGACGACGGGGATCGCGACGGCGACGACGAGGAAGCGGGAGACGGCGCGCGGCCGCGGGGTGGTCATGGTGACTCCTCCGGATCGGATGTGTGGTGGATGAGCGCGGCCAGCGCCTGCGGCGACAGTCCGCGGGAGCGGGCGCGCGCGACGAGGCCGGTGATGTCGGGCTGGAGCTCGGCCAGGCGATCCACCGCGGCCGTGACGACGGCGCCGCGACCGCGGTGCATCGAGACGAGACCCTCGTCGCGCAGCTGCTGATAGGCGTGCAGCACGGTGTGCAGGTTCACGTCGAGCGCGGCGGCGACCTCGCGCGCCGAGGGCAGGCGGTCCCCCGGGCGGAGACGGCGGGCGAGGGCGTCCGCGCGGACGGATGCCGCGATCTGCGCGAACAGCGGCACATCGCTCGTCGGATCGGTGCGGATCAGCATGCGGCCTCCGCATCCATTCTATGACAACTAGAACAGTTGGGAGGTCCGCGCGGCGACCGCCGCGGTCTCACCCCCGAGCCAACGCCCCCTCGGCGAGCGCGGCGACGATCTCGGGCACGAGCGCGTCCGCCGTGCGCCGATAGCCCAGGGCGCTCGGGTGGAAGCGGTCCAGGCTGAACATGTCGTCCGGGTGCTCGACGAACATCGGGCCCACGGTGCGGCGCAACGAGACGACGCGGGCGCCGGCGCGGCGGGCCGCGGCCGCCTGCGCGTGGGCGAGCTGACGCGAGGCCTGCGCCCCCAGAGCGCGCAGCGGCTGAGGCACCGGACGCAGCGCCCCCAGGTCGGGACAGGTGCCGACGACGACGGCGGCGCCCGTCGCCCGCAGGCGCCGCACCGCCTCCTCGAGATCGGCGGCCGCCCCCGACACCGGCGTGCGGTGGGTCACGTCGTTGCCCCCGACGATGATGACCGCGGCATCCGGCCGGTAGCCGCCCGGGAGACGGTCGAGCTGGCGCGCGAGGTCCTGCGACTGCGCGCCGACCGTCGCGACCGTGCGCAGCTGCACAGGGCGTTGGAGGAACGCGGCGATGCCTTTGGCCAGCCGCGCGCCGAGCACGTCTTTGGCGCGGTCGGCCCCGAGCCCGGCAGCGATCGAGTCGCCGACGACCACCAGCTCGATCGGCTCCCCCGGCAACTTCGAGCGCCAGAGCCGATCGGCATCCAGAGCGATCTCGCCGAGCGGCTTGCCGATCCGTCGGCGGGCGATCGCCGCCTGCCGGGTCAGCACGCTCCGCGTGATCAGGGTCGCCGCCGCTGCCGAGACGACCACGGCGACCGCGGCGGCGCGCATCGCCACACGGCGTCGCGGCGCGCCGCTCCGGCCCGGTCGGGTGTTCACGTCGCCGATTCCACCCCGGCCAGGTGAACGGTCGGTGTCGGCGCGGCGCGCGATCAGCTCAGCGGCTTGACCTCGAGCGCCGCGGCCTCCTGCCCCGCCGCGACGGTCGCGAAGGAGGTGTAGCCGTCGGCGGCGGCCCGCTCCAGAAGCGCCTTGAGGTTCTTCGTGCGCTGCTCGAGACGCACCCGCGCCCCCTCCGCCACGAGTGCGGACTTGAGTGCGACCAGCTCCTCCACCGGCACGTCGCGGTCGTGCACGAGGACGACCGCGGTCGCGCCGCCCTCGTCGGACGCCTCCAGCAGATCGACGATGCGTTCGAAGCCGATGGAGAAGCCGACCGCGGGCACCTGCTGGCCGAGGAATCGCCCGATCATCCCGTCGTAGCGACCGCCGCCGCCCAGGGAGTAGTCGACGCTCGGGTGGGCGAGCTCGAAGATCGTGCCGGTGTAGTACCCCATGCCACGCACGAGGAACGGGTCGAACACCAGTGGGGCGCCCGCCCCACCCTCGCCGGCGAGCCCCCGTGCGGCCGACACCGCGGAGCCGATCGCCACGAGATCGGCGACCACGTCGTCCGGTGCCCCGTCCGGAAGGGCCGTGCGGATCTGCCCCTCCCCGTACGGACGGAACTCGCGCGTCTGCGGCCGGCGCAGGAAGGCCTCGAACGCATCGACGGCCGCGGCGGTCGCGCCCCGTCCGCGCAGCTCGGCGGCGACACCGTCGGGGCCGATCTTGTCGAGCTTATCGATCGTGATCAGCACGCCGGCACGCTCGGCGTCGGCGAAGCCGAAGCTGCCGAGCATCCAGTCGAGGGCGCGGCGGTCGTTGATGCGGATGCTGCCGCCGACCAGCCCGAGAGCGTCGAGGGTGTCGAGGCTCGCGACCAGCAGCTCCGCCTCGGCGCGCCCGGTCGCGTCGCCGATGATGTCGATGTCGCACTGCACGAACTGGCGGTAGCGCCCCTTCTGGGGACGCTCGGCGCGCCACACCGGTGCCATCTGGATCGAGCGGAAGACCGCCGGCAGCTCCGCGCGATGGGTCGCATAGAAGCGCGCGAGGGGCACCGTCAGGTCGTAGCGCAGGCCCAGGTCGCTGAGGGCGGCCGCGTCGTCGGCGCCGGCGCGGACGGCGTCGGCATCCAGGCCCCGCTTGAGGACGTTGAAGGCGAGCTTCTCGTTGTCGCCGCCGATGCCCGCGTGCAGGCGGTCGTAGTCCTCCATGACGGGGGTCTCGATCTCGTCGAACCCGTGCGCACGGTAGCGCTCGCGGATGACGGCGAGCACGCGCTCGCGACGGGCCTTGTCGGCGGGGAGGAAGTCGCGCATGCCGCGCGGCGGGTTCACGGATGCCACGGGATCATTCTTCCAGGTCGGCTCCGGCGCCCCGCGCCTCGACCTGTCGGATGCCGCCCTCCAACGTGCGGACGGCGCCGCGCAACGCTCGCTCGGCGTCCCAGCCCCGTTCCCGCGCGAGCGCGACGAGCCCCAGCAGCGTCGCCCCGAGCTCCTCCTCGCTGCTGGGCGCCACCCCGTCCGCGAGCGGTGCGGACGGCGCACCGGGGAGCGCAGCGGCGCGACCGAGGACCTTCTGGGCCAGCGCGAGGGAGGGCATGTGCGCCGAGACGCCGTCGAGCACCGACCGCCGGTCGCGCTTCTCGGCGGCCTTCGCTGCGTTCCAGTGCACGAGCACCTCCTCAGGCGTGGTGGCCACGGCATCCCCGAAGACGTGGGGGTGGCGGCGCACCATCTTCTCCGCGAGGGCGTCGGCGACGTCGTCGATGTCGAACGGATCGTCCGGGTCCTCAGCGGCGACGGCGGCGTGGAACAGCACCTGCCAGAGCAGATCGCCGAGCTCCTCGCGCAGGTCGGCGCGCGTGCCGGCCTCGACCGCGTCGATCAGCTCGGCCGACTCCTCGACGAGGTAGGGCACGAGGTCGTCGTGGGTGATCTGCCGCGACCACACGCACCGCTCGCGGACGGCGCGCATCACGTCGGCGGCGCGGCGGAGCGCATCGCCCGACGGAGTGGACGACGCCGGGGACGACGCCGGCGATGCCGAAGGTGTCAGGAAATCGCCGGGACCCGGCGTCGGTGATGCCATGCCCGCCACGATACGAGGATCCCGGCCGCGACGAGCGAGATCGCGGAGCCCGCCAGCACGCCGAGGGTCGCCTGATCGCGGATGCCGGGGTCACCGGCGAACGCCAGCTCGCTCAGCAGCAGCGACACGGTGAACCCGATGCCGCCCAGCGCGCCCGCGGCGAGCAGGTCTCCCGCGGCCAGCCGCTCCGAGGGAGCGACGCGCAGGATCCGCTGCGCGAGGCCGCCGGCGAGGCCGATGCCGATGATCTTGCCGAGGGGCAGCGCGACGAGCACGCCCCAGAACGCCGGCGAGAGCTCTCCCGCCGACACTGCGGGGATGGTCACGAGCGCGGCGCACAGGGCGAACAGCGGGAGGATCAGGCCGTTGACCCACGGCTCGATCGCGTGGCGCGTGCGCATCGCCGGCTGCTGCGCCATCACGAGTCCCAGCACGACGCCGGCGATCGTGGCGTGGACGCCGGACTCGTGCACGGCGTACCACGTGCCGAGCGCCGACACGGCGAGACCCGCGATCGCGATCGGCCGCGCCCGGGTGTCGAGGAGTCGGCTGCAGACGGCGAAGACGACGACGAGCACGACCGCGAGCAGCAGCATGGCGGTGTCGACGTCGGAGGTGAACAGCACGGCGATGAACACGATGCCGACGATGTCGTCGAGGATCGCCAGCGCCAGGAGGAAGACCCGCACCGCGGGCGGAAGGCCGCGGCCGAAGACGGCGAGCACACCCAGCGCGAACGCGATGTCGGTGGCCGTCGGGATGGGCCACCCGGCCGATGTCGCCGGCGTCCCGGCGATCGCCAGATACAGCGCGACCGGCACCAGCACGCCGCCGGCCGCGGCGATCGCCGGCAGCACGGCGCGCCGCGCGGAGGCGAGCTGCCCGCTCGTGAGCTCGAACTGCAGCTCCACCGCCGCGACGAAGAAGAACACGGCGAGCAGACCGTCCGAGATCCAGTGACGCACCGAGAGGTCCACGACGCCGGGGATGCCCAGGTGCGCATCGGCCACGGCGAACGCGGCATCGCGCAGCGGCGAGTTGGCCAGCACGAGGCCGGCGGCGGCGGCGAGGAGCAGCAGAACGGCGGGGAAACGCGCGGATCGCAGCAGGGACATGGGCACTCCGAGGGGTCGACGGACGGGAATCGCCGACCAGACTTCCCGGCACACCGGAATGCGGACTCCGAACGGGTCTCAGCCCCGGACTCTGCACGGTTTCACACCAGGCTGAATCATACCCCGTGACAAAGGTGAAACACCGTGCCATTAGCGTGGTGTCATGCGCGAACTCACCCGAACCGAAGCGATCGACCTCGTCGGCCGCGACGAGGCCGAGAACGAACTGCCCGAGCGCCTGCGCGCCGACGTGCGCATGCTCGGTGCGCTGCTCGGTCGCGTCCTGCGCGAGAGCGGCTCCCCCGGCCTGTACGACGACGTCGAGCGCCTGCGGCTCGCGACCATCGCCGCCTACACCGACGAGTCGCCGGAGGCGTTCGAGCGGGCCGCGACGATCGCGGAGTCCTTCTCCGTCGAGCGCGCCGACGAGGTCGCGCGCGCCTTCACGGTCTACTTCCACCTCGTCAACCTCGCGGAGGAGCACCAGCGGGTGCGCGTGCTGCGCGAACGCGACGGCCGTCCGGAGAAGGAGGATGCCGCCGACTCCGTCGCCGCCGCCTTCGTGCGCCTCGCCGCTGAGGTCGGCGACGACACCGCGCTGCAGCGCCTGCAGGACATGCGCTTCCACCCCGTGTTCACGGCGCACCCCACGGAGGCGCGTCGGCGCGCCGTGTCCACCAGCATCCGCCGTCTCGTGACGCTGCTGACCGAGCACGACGCCTCGCTGAACGGTGGCGCTGACGAGCGTCGGGCCGAACGCCGCATGCTCGAGGAGATCGACACGCTCTGGCGCACCGCGCCGCTGCGCGCCGAGAAGCCGACGCCCGTCGACGAGGTCCGCGCCATCATGGCCGTCTTCGACGAGACGCTCTACACCGCCGTCCCGCACGTCTACCGCCGCGTCGACGACGCGCTGCAGGGGCCCGCCGCCGGCGGACGCGCGCCGGTCGTGCGTCCCTTCGTGCGCCTGGGCACCTGGGTCGGCGGCGACCGCGACGGCAACCCCTTCGTCACCGCGGCGGTGACGAAGAAGGCGGCCGCGATCGGCGCCGAGCACATCCTGCTCGGCCTGGAGCGCTCGGCCGATCGCATCGCGAAGACCCTCACCCTCTCCGCCGACACGACACCGCCCAGCGACGAGCTCCTCGCGCTCCTGCAGCGCCTCGCCGACGCCGACGAGGACGGCGCCGCGGATGCCGCCAAGCGCGCCGCCGTCGAGCCGCACAAGCGTGCGATGCTGCTCATCGCCCGCCGGATCACGGCGACCCGCGGGCGCGACGCCGATCTCGCCTACCGCGACCCCGAGGTGCTCCTGCGCGACCTGCGGATCGTGCAGCAGTCCCTCGTCGAGGCCGGCGCACCCCGGCAGGCCTACGGCCACCTGCAGCAGCTGCTGTGGCAGGTGGAGACGTTCGGATTCCACCTGGCCGAGCTCGAGGTGCGCCAGCACTCCGCCGTCCACGCCAAGGTGCTCGCCGAGGCCGCCGGCGGCGAGCCGCTGAGCACCCAGGCCGAAGAGGTGCTCGAGGTGTTCCGCACGATCGCGCAGATCCAGCACCGGTACGGGCCGCGCGCCGCCGGACGCTACATCGTGTCGTTCACGCAGTCCGCCGGCGACCTCGCCGCCGTCCACGAGCTGGCCCGCCTCGCGGTCGGCCCGGGGGGCACGCCGCCGGTGCTGGACGTGATCCCCCTCTTCGAGACGTTCGCCGACCTGCAGGCCGCCCCCGGCATCATGGCCGAGATCGTGGAGCACCCGCAGTTCGCGGCGCGGCTGGAGGCGACCGGCCGCCGCCTGGAGGTCATGCTCGGCTACTCCGACTCGTCCAAGGACGTCGGCCCGGTCGCGGCGAACCTCGCCCTGTACGAGGCTCAGGCCAAGATCGCCGCGTGGGCGAAGCAGACCGGCATCCACCTCACGCTCTTCCACGGGCGCGGCGGCGCACTCGGACGCGGCGGCGGACCGGCGAACTCGGCGATCCTCGCCCAGCCCCCGCACTCGGTCGACGGCCGGTTCAAGCTCACCGAGCAGGGCGAGGTGATCTTCGCCCGCTACGGCGACACGAACATCGCGATGCGCCACATCGATCAGGTCGCGGCCGCCGTGCTCCTCGCCTCGGCGCCGTCGATCGAGAAGCGCAACAGCGCCGCCGCCGAGCGCTACGCCGAGGTCGCGGCGACGATGGATGCCGCATCGCGCGAGCGGTTCTTCTCGCTGGTGAAGGCCGACGGCTTCGCCTCCTGGTTCGCGACGGTGACGCCGATGGAGGAGATCGGGCTGCTCGCACTCGGCTCCCGCCCCGCCCGGCGCGGCCTGTCCGTCGAGTCGCTCGAAGACCTCCGCGCGATCCCGTGGGTGTTCGCCTGGTCGCAGGCGCGCATCAACCTCGCCGGGTGGTTCGGCCTGGGCTCCGCGCTCGAAGCCGTCGGCGACGTCGAGCTCCTGCGCCGTGCCTACGCGGAGTGGCCGCTGCTGCGCACCGTCATCGACAACGTCGGCATGAGCCTCGCGAAGGCCGACGGGCGCATCGCCCGCCGCTACCTCGACCTGGGCGACCGTCCCGACCTCGCCGCCCTCGTCGTCGACGAGCTGCAGCTGACCGGCGACTGGGTGGTCCGCATCGTCGGCGGGGACGAGCTGCTCGCCAACAAGCCGGTGCTGCAGCGGGCCGTCAAGATGCGCAGCCCGTACGTCGACGCGCTCTCGCTGCTGCAGTTGCGCGCCCTGCGCACGTTGCGCACCGGCGAGCACGACGAGGCGGATCTGCCGCAGTGGCAGCGACTGCTGCTGCTCAGCGTCTCCGGCGTCTCGGCCGGACTGCAGAACACGGGGTGAGCCGCCCCGCGCCCGTGACGCCGCGCGGGCTCAGTCCGCGCGGCGGTCGTCGGCGTGGCGCGCGAGCGCTGCGCCGTAGCGCTCGGTGAGCTGGATCATCAGATCGGGCGTGTCGCGGTCCAGGCCGAAGACGAAGCCGGGGAAGTCCAGCTCCTTCTGCAGGGCCCAGATCTCCTCGTGACGGTCGGGCGACAGCATCCGTGCGGGATCGCCCACCGCCACCCACCCGATCGGCACGACCGACTCCGGGGGCAGCGCGGTGCGCACGTGCACGATGGCGCCGATGCGCACCTCCGACCGGTCGCCGATGCGCGCGCCGTTGAACACGCGCGTGCCGGTGGCGAGGAACACCTCGTCGCCCACGGTCGCCCCCGAGATGCTGGCGGTCGGCCCGACGAGGACGTGGGAGCCGATGTGGACGGGGTGCACTGCGCTGGCGCGGATGAGCGCGTTCTCCATGACGATCACGTGCGTGCCGAGCGTGATCGGGCCGCCCTCGGCGGTCAGCACGGCGCCGTGGAGGATCTGGCATCCCGCGCCGATCTCCACGTCCCCCGAGATCACCGCCGTCGGGGCGACCACGGCGTCGGGGTGGATGCGGGGCCGGGCCCCGAGGTGTTCGAACTGCATCATCGACCTCCCGACCTCACCCTAGGGCGCCGCCGCCGAGCCGTCGAGGCTCTGTCGGAGCCCCATTAGGGTGGGACAGGCCGAACCACCCGGGACTGCGGCCGGAAAGCTCCACCGTGACAGAAACCCTCACCTCCCTGCCCTCTTCCGTCGCCGCCGTCTTCGACGCCGTGGTCGACCGCAACCCGAACGAGCCCGAGTTCCAGCAGGCCGTGCACGAGGTCGTGAACTCGATCGCGCCGGTCATCGAGAGCCGCCCGGAGTTCGCCGCGGCCGGAGTCCTCGAGCGCATGGTCGAGCCGGAGCGACAGATCATGTTCCGTGTGCCCTGGGTCGACGACCAGGGGCGGGTCCGCGTGAATCGCGGCTTCCGCGTGCAGTTCTCCTCGGTGCTGGGCCCCTACAAGGGCGGCCTGCGGTTCCACCCGAGCGTGAACCTGTCGATCGTCAAGTTCCTCGGCTTCGAGCAGATCTTCAAGAACGCGCTCACCGGTCAGGGCATCGGCGGCGCCAAGGGCGGCAGCGACTTCGATCCCCGCGGGCGCTCGGATGCCGAGATCATGCGGTTCTGCCAGGCCTTCATGAACGAGTTGTACCGGCATCTCGGCGAGCACACCGACGTCCCCGCCGGCGACATCGGCGTCGGGGGCCGCGAGATCGGCTACCTGTTCGGGCAGTACCGCAAGATCACCAACCGTCACGAGTCGGGCATGTTCACCGGCAAGGGCGTGCAGTGGGGCGGGGCGGAGGTGCGCACGGAGGCCACCGGCTACGGCGCCGTCTTCTTCGCGGAGGAGATGCTCGCGGTGCGCGGACGGTCGATGTCGGGTCGCCGGGTCGGTGTCTCCGGCTCGGGCAACGTCGCGATCTATGCGATCGAGAAGGCGCATCAGCTCGGGGCGATTCCGGTGACGGCGTCCGACTCGTCGGGGTATGTGGTCGACGACGAGGGCATCGACGTGGGCCTGCTCCGTCAGGTGAAGGAGGTCGAGCGGGCACGGATCTCGACGTACGCCGACCGCCGCGCCTCCGCGCGCTTCGTCGAGGGCGCCCGCCCGTGGGAGGTCGCCGTCGACATCGCGATCCCCGCCGCGACGCAGAACGAGCTCGACGAGACGGACGCGCGGGCGCTGCTGGGAAACGGCGTCGGCGCCGTGTCGGAGGGCGCGAACATGCCCTGCACCCCCGCGGCCGTCGCCGCCTTCCAGTCGGCCGGTGTGCTCTTCGGCCCGGGCAAGGCGGCCAACGCCGGGGGTGTCGCGACCTCGGCGCTCGAGATGAGCCAGAACGCCGCGCGACAGCGCTGGAGCTTCGAGGACAGTGAGCGGAAGCTCCGCGCCATCGTCCGCGACATCCACCGCGCCGCGTTCGACGCCGCCGAGCGACACGGGCGCGACGGGGACTACGTCGCGGGCGCCAACATCGCCGGGTTCGAACGCGTCGCCCAGGCGATGCTGGCGCAGGGAGTGATCTGACGGCCGTGTCCTCCGGAGCCGGCTCCCCCGCCCCCGCCACCGTCTCGACGCTGACCCTGTCGACGTTCGTCGTCGGCTCGATGGTCGGCGCCGGGGTCTTCTCGCTGCCGGGCACCTTCGCGGCGCAGACGGGGGTGGTGGGCTCCCTCGTCGCGTGGGCGGTGGCGGGCACCGGCATGCTCATGCTGGCGCTCGTCTTCCAGCGGCTGGCCGCGCGCCGGCCGGAGTTGGATGCCGGCGTGTACTCGTACGCGCGGGCCGGGTTCGGCCGCTACCTCGGCTTCCTGTCCGCGTTCGGCTACTGGGCGAGCGCCTGCGCGGGAAACGTCTTCTACTGGGTGTTCATCATGTCTACGGTGGGCGCGGTGCTGCCCGCCGTCGCCGGGGGCGACACGCCCGTGGCCGTCGCGGTGTCGTCCGCGGGATTGTGGACCTTCTTCCTGCTCGTGCGTCGCGGTACGCGTGAGGCGGCCGCGGTCAACCGCATCGTCAGCGTCGCGAAGGTGCTGCCGATCGTGGTGTTCGTGTTCCTGTGTCTGTTCGCGTTCGATCCGGCGGTGTTCGCCGCGAACCTGTCCGGCCCCGGCGACGTCCCGCTCTACGATCAGGTGCGCGGCACCCTGCTCGTCACGGTGTTCGCCTTCATCGGCGTCGAGGGCGCGAGCGCGTACTCGCGGCACGCACGCCGCCGCCGCGACATCGGGCGCGCGACCGTGCTCGGATTCCTCAGCGTGCTCGCGATCTTCCTGTCGGTGACGATCGTGTCCTTCGGCATCCTCCCGCGCGAGCGCATCGCGCAGCTGGCCCAGCCGTCGATGGCCGGGGTGCTCGCCGAGGTCGTCGGACCGTGGGGTGCGGGCTTCGTCGGCGTGGCGCTCATCGTGGCGGTGCTCGGGGCGTACCTGTCGTGGACGCTGATGGCGGCGGAGGTGCTGCTGGTCGCGGCGCGCGACGGCGACCTGCCCCCGGTGTTCGCCCGCACGAACGCCCGTGACGTGCCGGTCGGAGCCCTCACGATGTCGACGCTGCTCGTGCAGGCACTGCTGATCGTGGTGCTCTTCTCCACGAACGCGTTCGACGTCGCGCTCAGCCTGACCAGCGCGTTCGCGCTCATCCCCTACGTCCTCACGGCGGGGTACGGGCTGCGTGTGGCTCTCGCCGATGCCCGCTCCGACGGCTCGCGCGCGGTCGCCGGCGCCCTCGTCGTGGCCGCCTGCGCCACCGCCTACACCCTGTTCCTGCTCGCCGCGGCGGGAGGCCAGTACCTGCTGCTCGCGATGCTGGTCCTCGTGCCCGGCACGCTGCTGTTCGCCCTCGCGCGGCGCCGTCGCGGCGACCGCGTCTTCCAGCGCGGCGAGTGGGTCGTCTTCGCCGTCGCCGTCGCCGCGGCTCTCGCGGCGGCCGTCCTGCTGGCCGTGGGGGCGATCGAGATCTGAGCGCCCCGGGCTCAGGCCTCGACGGCCTCGGCGACCGGCAGCGGGTAGAGCTGGTCGATGAGCTGGCCGACCCAGGCGATCAGATCACCGTCGGCCAGTGGCTCCCCCGCCGCCGTCGGCAGCGGCACGACCATCGCCTCGCCGCCGGCGAGGACCTTCGACTTCGGGTAGAGGCGCTGCAGCCGCACCCGCAGCGAGTCGGATGCCGGCGCCGGCACGACCCGCAGGTTCGGCCCCATCGCGACGACGTCGCTGAGGCCCGCGACGGCGGCACGGCGGCGCAGCCGGGCGATCGCGACGAGACCGTCGACCTCGCGCGGCGGCGTGCCATAGCGGTCGGTGAGCTCCTCGATCACGAGATCGATGGGGTCGCTGGAGGCTCCGGCATCCCCGCCGCGCGTACGGGCGTCGGGCGAGGCGGCGGCCGAGAGCTTCTGGTAGGCCTCCAGGCGCAGACGCTCGCTGTCGATGTAGCTCTCCGGCAGGCGGGCGTCGATGGGAAGCTCCAGGCGCAGCTCGGTCGGCCCCTCCACGTCGTCGCCGCGGAACGTCGCGACGGCCTCGCCGATCATGCGCAGGTACAGGTCGAAGCCGACTCCGGCGATGTGGCCGGCCTGCTCGGCGCCGAGGAGATTGCCCGCGCCGCGCAGCTCCAGGTCTTTGAGCGCGACCTGCATGCCGCTGCCCAGATCGTTGTTCACCGCGATGGTCTCGAGCCGATCGGCCGCGGTCTCCGAGAGAGGCTTCATCTCGTCGTAGAGGAAGTAGGCGTAGGCGCGCTCGCGTCCGCGACCGACGCGTCCGCGCAGCTGATGCAGCTGGCTGAGGCCGTACTTGTCGGCGCGGTCGATGACGATCGTGTTGGCGTTGGAGATGTCCAGACCGGTCTCGATGATGGTCGTCGACACGAGCACGTCGAACCGGCGCTCCCAGAAGCCGTCGACGACCTCCTCCAGGGCGTGCTCGCCCATCTGCCCGTGGGCGACCGCGATGCGCGCCTCCGGCACGAGCTCGGCGAGGTGGGCGGCGACCCGCTGGATCGACTGCACGCGGTTGTGCACGTAGAAGACCTGGCCTTCGCGCAGGAGCTCGCGACGGATCGCGGCGGCGATCTGCTTGTCGCTGCGCGGACCGACGTAGGACAGGATCGGATGCCGGTCCTCCGGCGGGGTCTGCAGCGTCGACATCTCGCGGATGCCGGTCACCGCCATCTCGAGCGTCCGCGGAATCGGCGTCGCGCTCATCGCCAGGATGTCGACGTTGGTCTTGAGCTTCTTCAGCGCATCCTTGTGCTCGACGCCGAAGCGCTGCTCCTCGTCGATGATCATGAGGCCGAGGTCTTTGAAGACGACCTTCTCGGTGAGGATGCGGTGGGTGCCGATGACCATGTCGATGCTGCCCTCGGTGAGCCCCGCGAGGATCTCGCGCGCCTCCTTGTCGGTCTGGAAGCGCGACAGCGCCCGCACCTTCACGGGGAAGCCCGCGAACCGCTCGGTGAACGTGTCGAGGTGCTGCTTGACGAGCAGCGTCGTCGGCACGAGCATCGCGACCTGCTTGCCGTCCTGGATGGCCTTGAACGCCGCGCGGACCGCGACCTCGGTCTTGCCGAAGCCGACATCGCCGGACAGCAGGCGGTCCATCGGGATCGGCCGCTCCATGTCGGCCTTGATCTCCTCGATCGTCTGCAGCTGATCGGGGGTCTCGGCGAAGGGGAACGCCTCCTCCAGCTCGCGCTGCCAGGGCGTGTCGGGACCGAACGCGTAGCCCTTGGCCGCCATCCGGGCGGAGTACAGCTTGACGAGCTCCACGGCGATGTCGCGGACGGCCTTGCGCGCCTTGCCCTTCGCGGCAGCCCAGTCGCTGCCGCCCATCTTCGACAGCGTGGGCGCCTCGCCGCCGACGTACTTGCTGAGCAGGTCGAGCTGGTCGGTGGGGACGAAGAGCTTGTCGCCGGGATGACCGCGCTTGGAGGGCGCGTACTCGAGCACGAGGTACTCGCGCGTCGTCTTCACGGCGTTGCGGCCGCCGCTGGACACCTCGCGCTGCACGAGCTCGACGAAGCGGCCGATGCCGTGGGTGGCGTGCACGACGATGTCGCCCGCCTTCAGCTGCAGCGGGTCGACGACGTTGCGGCGCCGCGATGCGAGCTTTTTGACGACGCGGCTGTCGGCACCGATGGTGCGCCCGTAGAACTCCGCCTCGGTGAGCACCGCCAGTCGGGCGTCGGGCTGCTCGAATCCGCTCTCCAGCGCCCCGAGCACGGCGACGGCCACGCCCGGCTCGGGGGCTTCGGCCAGCGCGTCGACCGTGCGCGCCGCGATGCCGCGCTCGGCCAGCACGTCGCGCGCACGGTCGACGAGCCCGGCGCCGGAGGCCGCGATCACGACGCGCCAGCCGTCGGCGAGCAGGTCGCCCACGTGGGCCGTGGCGCCGTCGACGTTGCCCTGGAACGACGGCACGGCGGAGGCGGGGACGCGCACGACATCGGCCCGGTGCCCGCCGTCGATGCCCGCGAGGTCGGCCGCCGCGTCGGCGTCGCCCGAGTCGAACCCACTCAGCGTCCACCACACACCGCCGCGCGCCGAGGTCGCCGCGCGCAGCTCAGGCAGGGCGAGGAAGTCGCCCGAGCCGAGATCGATCGGGGTGTCGGCGCCGGCGACGGCGGCGCTCCAGGCCGCCTCGAGGAACTCGCGGTTGGTCTCCCCCAGCGTCATCGCCCGACCCACCGCGCGCTCGGGATCGACCAGGGCCACCGCCGTCGCGGCGGGGAGATAGTCCACGAGCGGCACGGCGGCGTCCGCGAGGGCCGGAAGGAGCGATTCCATCCCTTCGACCGGGATGCCTTCGCTCATCTTCTCGAGCATGCCGCGCAGGCCCGGGAACCGGTCGCGAAGACCCGCTGCGCGCTCGCGCACGGCCGGCGTCAGCAGCAGCTCACGGCTGGGCAGCAGGGTGACGGCCGCCACCTCGCCGGGCAACGAGCGCTGATCGGCGACCGAGAACGCGCGGATCTGGTCGACCTCGTCGCCGAAGAACTCGACGCGGTACGGGTGATCGGCGGCGGGCGGGAACACGTCGAGGATGCCGCCGCGCACGGCGAACTCACCGCGCCGCGACACCATGTCGACCCGGTGGTACGCGAGGTCGACGAGCCGGCGCGTCACCCCGTCGAGGTCGTAGCCGCGACCCCCTGCCGACAGCTCGATCACGCCGGCGTCGGTCAGCCCCGCCGCGATCGGCTGCAGCGCGCTGCGCACCGACGCGGTCACGATGAGGGGGTGGGAGCCGTCCCAGTGGTCGACGGCGCGCAGCACGGCGAGGCGCCGCCCGACGGTCTCCGGCGACGGGCTCAGCCGTTCGTGCGGCAGGGTCTCCCAGGCGGGGAAGTGCAGCACCTCGGCATCCGGCAGGACGCTCGACAGCGCCGCGCCGAGCGCTTCGGCCCGCCGGCCGGTCGGCGCCACGGCGAGCAGGGCCGCCGGGTGTCCGGCGCGGCGGCGGCGCTCGACGAGTGCCGCGAGGACGGGCGCGTCGAGTCCCGCGACGAGCGAGAAGTCGGTGTCGGCGAGCGCGGACTCGACGGCTTCGCGGACCGTGTCCGCCTGGATGAGGGCGCGAACGATCCCGGAAACTGTCACCGGAAGAGTCTACGGCGCACCGCCGACACCGGACGCTGCGCGCCGCTCGCCGCGACGCCGCTCCGACGCGCGCCGAGCGGCGGCTCTGCCTAGGATGAGCACGTGAGCGACAACCCGCAGCCCGCTGCGCCCCTCGAGCCCACCGCGCCGGCGGCCCCCTCCACGAGCGGCGGCTACGTCCAGCCCGCTCCCGGGGCGCCTCCCGTCTACGTCCCCCCGGCGGC